>CAZISL010000237.1:0-18267 GCA_964541975.1 uncultured Chromatiaceae bacterium
GTCGTCGGGCTGATGTTGATGGCGCCTTTCTGCGCATTGATCTCGGCCACCACGTTTTGCAGCAGCAGCTTGTTCATGGTCATTCGGCCGATGCCGACGCGGCCGATGACATCGAGCCCGCGCAACGCCTCGACCGGAATCTCCGTCTCACCCGCTTCGACCTCGCCGCCACCCGCGGCTTCCTCCGCCGCCGGGGCGAGGTAACGATCGACGTTGATCTCATCGACCTGGAGGTCGAACCGGGTTCGCGTCATCGTTTTGTGATTGGCGCTCAACTTGCCGGTCACGCGGGAATCGTCCAGCCGCATCGAGATTCCGTTGACGGCGACGATATCGTCGGCGACGGCCCAGTCGGCGGTCAGTTCGACGGCCTTCAGCACGTCAGGATCGGCCGTCTCTATCGGCGGCTCGCCCAGCGTCGCCAGTACGTCGCGTGGCGAGAACGCCGGTATCGACACGGTCCCGCTCAGCGCCGCCGCCTCGCCGTCGACCTCGCCGCTCGCCCGCAGGTCGATGCCGACGCCGGCGGCGGAAATATTGACGACGATATCTTCCAGGACCGCCGCGCTGGAATTCAGGTCGAGAGTCACCGCCGCCCCGTCCATGGCAATGGTCACGCCGCCCTCGGGCAGGCTCGGCCCCGTGACGTCGACCTTCGAACTCAGGCCCGACAGCACCGCCGCGGCGCTATCGGTCGCATACAGCAGGCTGGCGTCCAGCGTGCCGAGGACCGTCGTCTCACTCTTGAAATCAATGATACGCAGCGACGCGTCGACGCCGACCGGTTCGTCGGCCGCAACGGGTCCGGTCGACACGTTCAACTCCTCGACCGCGACATGCGTGCCCGCCTGATCGTCGCGCAGCTCGATGCGCGCATCGGCGATGTTCACCCCCGCAATCGACAACTCGGGAAGATCCGAGGCTTCGGCCTCCGCCTCCTGCACCGGCTCCGCCTCGCCAGCCCCAGTCTCGAACTCCCAGTTCGCGGTGCCGTTCGACTTCTTCAGCAGCTTGACGGACAGACCGTCGAGCGTGACCTCGTCCACGACGACACGCCGATCGAACAGCAGCGGTATCAGTTCCAGTCCGAGTCGAACCGACTCGGCACTCGCGAAGTCCGGATCGTCGAACCCGGCCGGATTACCGAGCCGCGTCTTGTCGATGGAAACCGCACAACAGGGCAGGACACGCAGCCCGAGGTCTCCGTCGATCGAGAACTCGCGCCCGGTGCGATCCTCGACGACAGCCGCGATTTCCTCGCGGTAGTCATTCGGATCGAACAGCATCAGGACGGCGCCGGCGATGCCGAGCATCAGCACGATCACCACGGCGACTGCGATCAGCAGCATTTTTATTGGTCTCGACATAATCCCTATTACAGCATCAGCGCCGCGGCAGACCAAGTGCCATCGAACGACCGGAGGGCCGTGTATTCAGGTGGGATTAAGGGGCGCCGCGTATGGGGATCAGAGAGCCAGCAGCAGGGCCAGCGAGGCGGCGCAGGTGGTCATGACCGCCAGGTCGATGTGCAAGAAACCGGCCAGGTAGGGACGTACTGAAAGTTTGATCTTACTCATCGGTATTACACGTTAAATCTCTATCGGCTTTGCGGAATCAATTATCCACATCGCGTGGGACATGTCTGTGAATCAAATCCCGAAAGCGCAAGATCGACAAGATATGTTTTCGCCTGGCCGTCGCAATCCATGGCAACGAGAAAAGTTTCGGCGCGACGCGCAACAAGTCTCTGCCCGCGCCATGCATGTCGTAGCGCCACGTGACGACGTACGCGACGACCACCGCTACGCTTGTATAGAAGGCGCCGCGCAGAAAAGCGCGTGAACGGAAAAGTGTGAACGCGGCCGCAATGTCGACACGCTTGCGATCGGGCCACGACAGGCGTCGATAGCCAGGCAGGTTGTCATAAGTCAGAAGGTACCGGCACCCGCTCATCCAGCTGGCGATTATGTCGCGCATACTCATGCCAGGAGCAAACCATTTCGCGACTGTCGTTGACAGCGTCGATCAGGGTGTTTTCGGCTAGATTCGACGCCCGCGAATCAGAACTCGATCGTGACGTCGACGATATCGTTGTAAACGCCGGAAGCGGGGTCCAGCAGCGGCGGCACCCGGCCGTAGACAGAGTGATTACCGACGACGACGAACCGGTTGTTGCCGAAGACATTCACCAGCGGCGTCGCGCCGAAGCTGCCGTCGCCCCATACGTCGGTCCGCGCCGCATCCTTGTACAGGTTGTACTCGAGTTGGTCGGTCCCAGAGTTCATGCGCCGGCCGTAGGGCCCGGGAGCGACGATCCCGGAGATGCGTACCGTATAGGAATTACCCTGCCCGTCGGTCGCGCGACCCCAGCAGAGCACGCGGATCCGTCCCCGGGCGTCGAGCGGCCCGGCCTGCATCGGGAAGTAATTGCCGAAGGCGACGTCGTCGATCTGCCACAGGAAGCAGGTCCGGGCCTCCGCCGCGCCGGTGAACAGCAGCGCGACGATCGACGTCGCCATGAGTTTCGTAAAGACTGATTTCATTCCTCGACCTCTTCGCAAACCCGCGAGCCGATGTTCGGTAAGGGCTCGTCGCCGTCCGGCATCGGCACTTCCATGCGGCACTTCCGTTCGAGCCACGACAGCGTCAGTGCGGTCGTGCCCTCGATTCCGGTCAGATAGACCAGGCCATTCATTCCGACGATCGACCAGTCGTCGCGACCGTCCACGTGCACGACCGCTCCGTCCGGCACCGGCTCACCGCTTTCCAGCATGGCGTTCAACACCAGTTGCCGGGATACGCGGACCGGAAATTCGACGAGCGTGCCGCTGCGGAAATAGGGCGCCACGCGTAGCTCGAGCTGGTCGACCTGTGCCCCGAGCGGCAGGTCCTGCGCTTCGATCCGGACGCGGTTGGTCTCGTAGGAACGCAACGCCGGCAGCAGGATGCGTCCCTTCGCATCGGTGCGGCCGATCTCGTGATTCTCGAGGTACACGCGCACGTTCGGAATTTCGCTGACCTTCGCGACCGCGAAGCCATCCATGATCTCCCGCGCCGCGTAGGGTCGGCCGGCCAGCCACGCCAGCGATCCCTGCGTACTGACACGCCATGACGTGTCGCCTTCAGAGTTGCGCGCATCGAGCGTGTAGCGGCCGAACTCGCTCTGTCCGATCAGCGTGCCGTCGATCTGTTTCTGCTTCGCCATCGTCGCGCCGACCCGGTAGCCGACGCCGGGACCGACCGGCACGCGGTACTGGCTCTCGACGCGAACGCGTGAGTCGCCGTCGCGATGCGACGCGTAGGTACTGGTGTTACCGCGATCGCCGAAGTTCTTCGATACGTTCACGCCGATCATGACGTCCGACGAATCTGCGTACACGACACTGGAGTACATCGAGATGAAAGAGCCGCGGAAGCGCGTGTTGTAGGTCAGCGTCAGCACGTCACGATCGTCGCGGTCCCAGTAGGACTGGTGGATATAGGTCGCGACGAGCGAGCCCGTGATGCCGCGGTTCAGGCCGGCATTGATCGCCAGCTGCAGCTTCTGCGGCACGTTGTTCAGGTAGGGATCGACGACGGCCATCTTGCGCGTGCTGCCGGTCGCCTGTCCCCGCAGGCGATAGTCCCGACTCAGCCACTCGTAGCCGAGCAGCCAGGATGCGCCGACGCCGTCAGCGGAGTTGCTGAAGGCGAGCCCGGTGCTGGCGACGCCACCGCGTCGCATCGCCCAGTTGGACGTGCCACCCAGCAGCTGGACGTCCTCCGATAATTCGAGGCGTCCGCCGACGGTCCAGCTGTCATCGATGCCCAGACGGTGGGCACCGATGAAAGCCGGATCGCCATAATTATTGCTTTCGAGGGTGTAGCCGCGGCGCATCGATCCGAGGCTGTAGGAGTAATCCGCGAGTCCCTTCTTGAGTAGCTCGGAACTCGCGTAGAAATCACGGATGATCGTGGTCTCCCGCCCCATCACGTCGGTAACGACCATCGTCAGTTCGCCGGCACCGGTGATCGCCGGCAGATCGTCGATCCTGAAGAACCCGGCTTCGATGCTCTGCCGATTGCGCAGGACCCCATCGACGAACAGATCGACGGTCGAAGGGGTCGCGGTGGCGCCCTCGACGTAGGGCGAAGGAAACGTGACCATCGACGGTTGCGTGCCGAAGTTCGACGCGACCTGCAATCCCCCGATCCGCACCGACGCGCCCCATGGACCCGGCGCGCTCAACACGTCGCCGGCGCGGTACGAACGCAGCCGGTCAGGATCGTCGCGGGTCAGCGTCGTGTCCAGTCGCACGAAGTCGTCCTGACTGTCGGTGTCACTCAATGGCACATCGATGCCGCGATACAGGAACTGCGAATTCAACACGCCGAGCTTGCTGAACAGGGTTGGCGCCAGCATGCCGAACGGGTAACGGTCGATGGTGTCCTCCAGGTAGGACACGTCATAGTCGAGATACAGACCCAGCGAGGCGCTGGCTTCCGGTGTTTCAGGGACGGCGAGGCGCAAGTGCTGACGCTCGATGACCCGCGGCGGCAGCCTGATCTCAATCGCCATCGTGCGCATATCGAGCTCCGCGGCGGCGCCGTCCAGATCCTGAATTCGATAGAAAGGCATCTCGTCATGCCACACCGGCTCGGGAAACGGCCGACGCACGCGCCACTTGATGAACTCCGGTTCGGCGGCATAGAACTCGCCGACACCATCCCACAGCAGGAAGGCTTCACCCTGTTCGACGCGATTGACCGTCGTATCGGCCAATAACAATTGCAGCGACTCGGCAGCGCTTGCAGCGCCTGTTATTGTGAGGAGCCCGAGTGCGGCGATGGTCAGGTTACGGCGTAACCACCTCATACTCGACTGTCCCCACTGTATCGGTCACGGCGACGAGCCGTGAAATCGTTATATCCTCTGCCCCTGTATCGAAGTAGAAGTCCCTGGTTGCGCCCGGCAACAGGTAGACGGCCGACGAAGTTCGCTGCGCCTCGGCGCCGCTCGTATCGATCGCGGCCACTTCCTGCACGCGAATATGTGTATTGCCGGGATTGCGGAAACGCGCCCGGAGCACGCCTTCTGCCGTGACTGTTTCGACGATCTCGAGATCCGAGGCCGGCTCGACGGCCGCCGGCGCGGTGAAGATCGGCAGGCTGACGATCAGTCGCATACGCAACTGTCCGCCGAGCGGGTCGAACGTCGGTTGCGGCAGCTCCGTCAGGAACAGGCGATGCGCCACTTCCCGGTCGGGGCGCTGGCCGCCGACGAGGCCAACCCGAATGATCTGTGTCTCGCCGGGCGCGATCGAGAAGATCGGCGGCACGGCGATAACGTCGCTCGTGCTCTCATACTCGTCGGACCCGTCCTCGGCTTGCGACCAGTCACGTGCATCGACCTGCATCGACATGTCCGTGTCGCCGGTGTTGAAAACGCGCAGGACGCCGGTCTGCTGCGTCGCGTCGAAATCGACCCGCAGCGGCGACACGCCGATCATGCCGGCTGCCGCATCGATGGTGCAGGCGAGAAGGAGGAAAGCAGCGCTGAGCGCTGCTTTCCCGTTCGCCTTCGCGATCATGGAACGACCGTGATGGTGACGTCGACGATGTCGCTGTAACTACCGACTTCGGCTGCGTCGATGTCGGCGGACAGCACACGACCGTAGACGGTCTCGGTCGCGAAACCCGCGCCGATGCCCGTGCCCGTGACACTGACGTCGGTACCGGTGTCACTCCAGACGGTGGTGCGAGCCGCGTTCTGGAACAACTGATACGCCAGCGTCGACGCCGTCGTCGCGTGATCCATCGTGCGATCGCCGTTGCCGCCATTGTCGATGGCGACATCGGCGTTCGTGCCGTTGGAACAGCGCCACTCGACCGAGCCGTCGGCTGTGCCGTCGGCGCCACCGCCCGGCGTCAGGTTGCCAAACGTGACGTCGCCTAACGTACCCAGCTCACAGACCTCGTCGACCGTGGCCGTGACGTTCATCGGCGCGGCGCCAGCGGTGTTGAACTGGACCAGGCAACCGCCCAGAACCAGCAGGCTGAGGGCTTTGCGACCCTGCATCAGACTCTTCATAGATATTCTCCCAGCGGACCAAGCCGCAACAACAACCAATAACCCTAAATCGCCAAATATTTGTCACATGGCGATCCAGGCGGCCAGCTTATGGAGAATTAACGAAATACAACGTGACGGAGATCCCTTTTTCGCCAATCATTTGGCGGATCAAGGGGTAGCGCGCCAAAAAAATGACAAATCGAGCGTCGGCACATGACGCCGAAACGCTCATATTGTCGAATGCAACGGAGATGCCGCTCGGCGGCGGCAAGCGCGGAACGCTATTCTTCGTGCCAGGCTTGGCGTTTTCGATACAGGGTCGACGGGCTGACGCCGAGCAGCGCAGCCGCCTTCGACACGTTGCCGTCGCACGCCGCGATAGCGTTTTCGATGGATTCCTTTTCCATCTCGCGCAACGACCGAATCGGCCTCGGCGAATCGGACCCGCCGGCGGATGAGTCGGCAAAACTATCGCCGGCGCGGCGTCCGTTGCCGATGACCGCCATCCCGCTGCGGTTGACCGGCGCCGGAATCATGTCGGCGGTAACGACCTCGGCGTCATACAGAACGACGATGCTGCGCACGATGTTCTCGATCTGGCGCACGTTGCCGGGCCAGTCATAATTCCTGAGCAACTCCTCGGCTTCGACGGAATATCCGGAGAAACGCTTACCCTCCTCGGCCGCCATCCGGCGCAGGAAGTAATTCGCGATGCTGAGTATGTCCTCGCGTCGTTCACGCAGCGGGGGCAGCGTGACGGGCACGACGTGTAATCGATAATAAAGATCTTCGCGGAACCGTCCGGCCCTGACCTCTTCGAGGGGATCGCGATTCGTCGCGCAGACGAATCGAACGTCGACCTGCCGTTCCTCGCTGCTGCCGACCGGCCGGAAGGTTCCCGTCTGCACGAAACGTAGCAACTTCGCCTGCAAGTCGAGATCCATGTCGCAGATTTCGTCCAGGAACAACGTGCCCCCGTGAGCCTCGACGGCCGCGCCGTCGCGGGCCGCATCGGCCCCGGTGAACGAACCTTTCACGTGACCGAAGATTTCGCTTTCCATCAGCGCGCCCGGAATCGCCGCGCAATTGATCGCGACGAACGGCCCGTCTGCACGCGGGCTCTCCTGATGCACGGCGTTCGCGCAGAGCTCCTTGCCGGTGCCGCTTTCGCCGGTAATGAATATCGTCGCCCGGCTTGCCGCGGCGCTGTCGATGATCCGATAGACGGCCTGCATCGGCTTCGACGCGCCGATAAAGCCATGAAAGCTGTCGCGCTCGTAGTTTTCCTTGTAGGTCCTGACCTTGTCCTCGAGATCGATCTGCCGCAAAGCGTTCGCTACGGTGACGCGAAGACGCTCGGCACCGAACGGCTTGGTCACAAAATCGCAGGCGCCTTCGCGCATCGCGCTGACGGCCGTATCGACGGACACATGATCCGTAATGACGATGACCGGCTGAGTCAAACCGCTGTTGCGCATGTGGCGCAGAACTTCGACACCCTGAATCCCGGGTAGGCACAGATCGAGGACGACGATATCGGGCGGACTCAATGCCAGCATGGTCAAGGCCGCCTCACCGTTGGGCACATGTTCGACTGCGTAACCAACCGTGGTCAGGAATGCAGTGTATGCGGTGGCCTGGGCGAGGCTGTCCTCGATCAGCAACACGAGCTTGCGCCCGCTGCCACGCCCGGACGTGCGGTGGCGACCGTCTTCGTAGCTGTTCGACGCTGAAGTTATCGTCATGCTCGTAACGGATCCCGGAATGCCATCAGCTGTCCGCCCGGTCAGGCAGATCGTAATGAATCCGCAGTGCCGCGATTGTATAAGGGATATCGGCTGCCAGAGCTTCGGCCAGGGAAAACGCCGCTGAGGCATCGTCGACTTTGCAAGCCTTGTTCAATCGCGTGGCGGACGAGCGCACACGGGGCGCACCATACATTCCCGCGCTGCTCTTGATGATGTGGCTCTCGCGTTCCATCAAGCTCAGATCGGAATCTCGGGCGGCGGCCTCGATCAACGTCGCCTGCTCGCGCAGTTCGTCGATGAATACCTCGACCATGTTCGGCACGATTTCCGCGGACGTATCGTCTGAAAGCTTCCGGAGTACGCGAAGGTCCAGCCACTTGATGCATATGGCGTGGCCGCAGTCGTACGAATGCGATGACGTTCCGACATCGACACTCGATATAGATTTATCGTTACCACGCACCATGAGGAGCAATTACTTTGCCACAACAACAACAGAAGACCGGAACGGATTCGACACCCCATCGAATGTCCGGGCGCCCGCAGTTGTACCACAGGCGCGGACAAAAGTACCCATTTGACAGGCGTTTGACAATCGTTAATCAAACAGGCAACAAACGTTTATAACATATTGTTTTATATGGGAACTTTTTCACTTTTCGAATCGGCGATTTCGCTGCAATTTGCGAAATGCGAATCAGAATGAGAACAGATTCCGACGACTCTCCGTATGTGGTCACAAGGGTCCGAATAGGGGCTCCACGCGTTGGCATGCTCCTTGCTTTATCTACTCGCACTCGCCAGTCGGGCGAAAAAAATTACGCAGGGAAAAATCAGGTGGAAGCATTGGTATTTGCCGATCGGGTCGGCAATGAGTTACTCCCGTTAACGCAAGACATTCCGGTACCGCTGTTGCCGGTCAACGGCAAGCCGCTGATCGAACATACGTTCGACGACCTCGCGGAAGCCGACATTCGTTCGATCATGCTCGTCGTCGACGGTCGGCAGGCCGGGCTTATAGAGCAGCGGCTCGGTCAAGGCGATCGCTGGGGACTCGACCTGCGGTACGTGCGCGCCCATAGCGGCGAGACGCCGACACAGCTCGCGCGTCGCGTCGCCGGCAACCTGCCGGAGAAGTTCCTGGCGATGCGCGGCGATGTCTATCGCAGCGGCTCGATTCGGAATTTTCGTTCGGCGGCGAACAATGTACTGGCGACGCAGGTCATGGCTCAGATCAACGGACGCTGCGCTCAGTTATGCCTGTGCCGCCAGCGTGACCTGCAGCTCGAACTGCTGGCGTGGGATCCGTCACGACAGGCGGCCAACTCGAACTGGCGAACCGTGGATGTCGGGAATGCCGAGTTCTCTCAGCTGTTCGACACGACTGAGTTTTACCTCGCGAACATCGATGGGCTGGACCGGCGCGTTACCGAACTGAATGCTGCTGCCAACCATGCCGGCCGAGACTACTTTGCGGCACCCGACTCCCGGCTGCGCCCGCGGGTCGTGCGCGACGGCCCGGTGCTGATCGGAGCGGGATGCGAGATCGCCGACGACGCACAACTGGTCGGACCGATCGTGCTCGGCGATGAAGTCAGCGTCGGCGAGGGCTCATTCCTGCACGCGTGCGTGGTATTGCCCGGCACCCATATCCCGGCCGGCATCAGCCTGCACAACGCCGTCGTGACGAGCGAAATGGCGATCGGTATCGACGGGAACGTGATTTGCCGCTTCGCCGACGCGCTGGAACAGGCGGCCGATAAGAATGCGTCTTTGCTCGCCTGACGGAAGCCCGGCTCAGAAACGGCCCAAATCAGAATCTAGATTTGATGCCGAGGCCGGCGGAGTTGGACGCGCCTTCCAGGTCGTCCTGGAACGTGCCGTAGGCGGCGGAGCGATGATGCACCCTGGCGACCAGCGCCCACTGCGGATTCCTGGCCAGGAAGGCCGTCAGTTCCACCATGATATAGACCAGCCACTTGTTGCTGGTGTCGTGCGCGTCAACCTCGAAGTGCGGGTCATCGAACGCGTAGGACAAGCCAAGACCGACGGCCGCCGTCGTGCCGAACTTCTCGCTCCACGGAAACGTCGTCCAGCGCAGGGTGCCGAGGCCGTTGACTTCCCAGTGCCGCTGGAGCGGGCCCGCATGCTTGGCGACCTGGCCCTCGACCTCCGCAACGATGGATTCGTTCAGTGATGCGATCTTGCGCGACAGCGCCGCGACATATAGCTGGCTGCTCTCGAGTTCCGACTTGAACAGCAATACGTCGCCGAGCTGTTCCTTCGACAGCCAGACGGTATACAGCGTGAAGGCCCACGGCAGGTCTTCCTTTTTTGCCTCGATCTCGTAGTCGATCGGATCGTCGATGGGTTCCATCGGCACGCTCGATTCGGTGAGCACGGGAGCGCTCGCGGCCATGAGCTACGCGCAAACCGATCCCCGCAAAAGAGTTCTTGTTCTGGAGCGCATAAATCCGTCAAATTCAGCGCGAAGCCTACCCGACAGCGGGCGAGAATAGCTCGGGACGGCGGGTCAGTCGGGAGTTCGTCAGATCGGAAACTTACGACTGAATCGGCCGACTCGCGTGGATGGTCTTGACGGTGTCAAGGAACACATGATCGATGGCCGTGATCTCGAATCCCGCTTCCCTGACGTTGGCGACCGTATCGCGGCTGACCTCGGGACCGAAGCGGCTGGACAGCGGATTCATGAGCTTCATCATGACGTTGAAAGGAAACACATGGCTCCCGGTATGCTCGAACATGTGCAGTTCGCCACCGGGCTTCATGACCCGCTGCACGGCCCGCAGTCCCTCCACCGGCCTCGGCACGGAACAGAACGTGCACGACGTGAAAACCTGGTCGAACGTCTCGTCCGCGAACTCCATGTCATGGACGTCCATTACCTTTGCTGTCATGTTGCCCGGATAACCCGCGACGCGGTCCTGCGCCTTCTCGACCATCTTCGGGCTGATGTCGATCGCCGTGATGTCGCAGCCGGGCGGAAAACTGCTGATATCGAGGCCCGTGCCGAGCGCCAGGAACAGAATCTTGCCGTCCGTCCGCATGCGGCCGAATACGGCTTCCTTGGCCGGGCGCCAGCGCCATTCCGGGCCGAAGCCGGACATCAGGTCGAAGCTGCGCGCGGCGCGATCCCATTTTTCTCTCGTTACCGAATCCATGTCAGCGATTCATCTTCCCTTCGATCTTTTGCGGTCCGCTCATCACCGTGTTCATTGCGTAGACCAGAACGAACGTGACAACACCCGTGCCGACCCCCCAACGCAGGATGTCTTCGCCTTGCAGGGGCCACATGCCGCCCCACATGCCGCCAAACATACCGCCGAGCATGCACGGCGCCATGACCTCCATGATCCCCAGCAGCGGCGCCAGAACTGCAACCGTCAGGGGCACGGCGATGATCATGCCGATCACCATGCCGACGATCATGCCCGGGATCATGCCCCACGAGCCGCCGATCAGCCACGCCGTCAGGGCGACGGCGGCCGTCGCGACGAGGATGTTGGCGATCAGGTCGCCGATGATGAAATACGGTCGCTTTTCCATGCCGCGCTCGGTTGACGATCGAGGGACGATTCTAGCCCAAAACCAGTCAGGGTCGGGCGTTACCTCGTTGCGCGACGATGGAGCATCGACGAAGTAAGTAGTTGTTCTAATTGTGAATTGACCCCGGCCGTCCTAGGTTGAGGGAGTGGCGCTTGCGCACGAAACGGTTAGCGGAGGCAGCATGAGCGACAAATTCTCGAACGACATCGTCAGCCTCGACGTCGGCGCCCCGATCTGGGAGCGGTTCTTCCTGCTCGCGCCGATGGTACTGATCGGCACGATCGAACCCGACGGCCGCGCGGATCTCGCCCCGAAGCACATGGTGACGCCGATGAGCTGGGACAACTATTTCGGCTTCGTCTGCACGCCCCGTCATGCGACCTATAAGAATATCGAGCGAACGGGTGTCTTTACCGTGACGTACCCGCGGCCGTCGCAGATCCTGTATACGAGCCTCGCCGCCTCTCCCCGTTGCGACGAGGACAGCAAACCCGTCCTGAACGCGTTCGAGACGGTTCCGGCCAAGACGATCGACGGCGTGTTCGTCGCCGACGGTTACGTGTTCTTCGAGTGCGAGGCCTTCAAGATCGTCGATGGCTTCGGCGTCAACAGCCTGATCACCGGCAAGATCACCGCCGCGCACGTGCACAAGGACGCGCTGCGCGCATCCGAGCTCGACGATCAGGAGCTGATCCACAACGCGCCGATGTTTGCGTACATCCACCCGTGGCGATTCGCCACGGTATCCGACACGAATCGCTTCCCGCTCCCGGAGGGCATGACGAGGTAGCCGAACCATGAACGCCGTCGAGCACGAACGGGTCGTCGAGTACCTGAACAGCCACAGCGGCGACATGGTCAAGCTCCTTGAGTCGCTGACGCGAGCCGAGTCGCCGTCGTCGGACGCCGAGTCGCAGTTCCCGGTCAAGGAAATCCTGCGCGACGAGTTCGAAAGCCTCGGTTACCGCGTGCGCCTATTGTCCGGCCGCACCAGCGGCGGCAGCCTGTTTGCATTACCGCGGCAACGCGAACGCGGAAGAAGCCCGCAACTCCTGCTCGGCCATTTCGATACCGTCTGGCCGATCGGCACGCTCGACAGCATGCCGTTCGAGATCGAAGGCAACGTTATCCGGGGGCCGGGGGTATTCGACATGAAGGGTGGCGTCGTGCAGATCATCTTCGCGCTGCGCGCGCTGCAGGACCTGGATCTCACGCCCAACATCACCCCCGTCGTGTTCCTGAACTCCGACGAGGAAATCGGCAGCCGCGAATCGGGCGACTACATCCGCATGCTCGCCAAACGCGTCGAGCGTGCGTTCGTCATGGAGCCGGCACTCGGCACCGACGGCGCAATCAAGACCGCGCGCAAGGGCGTCGGCCGGTTCACGGTCTGCGTCAAGGGTAAGGCGGCACACGCCGGTCTCGATCCGGAGGGCGGCGCCAGCGCGATCCTCGAGCTGTCGCACGTCATTCAGTGCCTGTTCCAGATGAACGACCCGGAGAGGGGCATCTCCGTCAACGTCGGCACGATCGATGGCGGCATCAGGCCGAACGTCATCGCACCCGAGAGTAAGGCCGTCATCGACGTACGCGTCGCGACGACTATGGACGCGGAAAAAATCGAACGCGAGA
Organism: uncultured Chromatiaceae bacterium; assembly: GCA_964541975.1. Lineage (GTDB taxonomy): Bacteria > Pseudomonadota > Gammaproteobacteria > Steroidobacterales > SMWD01. Next base: position 13,000 of record CAZISL010000237.1, read on the forward strand.
TTCGGGGTATCGAACCGCAGGTACCCGGCGTGACCCTGGAGATCGACGGCTTCATCGGCCGGCCGCCGCTGGAGCCCACGCCGGCCAACCGCGCGCTGTGGGCCGTCGCGAAAGACATCGCCGCGAAGCTCGACCTGGAACTGACACAAGGCCTCGCCGGCGGCGGGTCGGACGGCAGCACGACGAGCCAGTACACGGCCACGCTCGACGGCATGGGTCCCGTCGGCGACGGCGCGCACGCGCGCCACGAGCACTTGTTGCTCGACCAGACGATCGAACGTGCGGCGCTGCTGACGCTTCTGCTACTCGCGCCGACGATCAACGGAGCGACGCTATGACCAGCGGCAAAGACAAGCGCAATCGCTACTTCATGACCTCGCTGACGCGGATCACCGATCTTGCGGACGGCAAGTTCGACGTCGAACGTATCGGGCGCGTCGACTGGGGTCACGGCGACTATGTCGCTGCCCGGGTTACCGGCAGACGCAGCGAGCTCTACCAGATCGAAATCCGGAGCGGCCGGATGGTCGAAGTAATGGAGGGCGACATCATCATCGGCGCCCTCGGTAAACGTGCAGCGACGCTCGAAGGGGTCGGTAGCTGGGAGGCGGTCGAGGACGACGGCCGTATGCATGCGCTGACCGGTGCGGGCCTGCTCGGCAAGGCCACTTCGACTTCGCTGTTGATCCCCAGGTTGATGACGCTCGAGTACGAGGGGCACGTCGTACGTGACGGAACAACGCTCGCGATGCGCGACTTCATCGATCCCGTCGAAGACAGGAAGTTCGATGCGCCCGTCATCCTGATGGTCGGCACCTCGATGTCTGCCGGCAAGACGACCGCCGGACGCGTAATCATCCACGAGCTCTGGAACGCCGGCCTGCGCGTCGTCGGCACCAAGTTCACCGGCGCCGGCAGGTACCGCGACACATTGTCTTTCGGTGACGCCGGCGCCGAAGCCGTTCTGGATTTCGTCGACGCGGGACTGCCGTCGACAGTCGTGCCGCGTAAACGGTTCAAGGAAGCGATGCGCTACATGCTGTCGCGCATTGCCGCGATCGACCCCGACGTCGTCGTGGCCGAGGCGGGCGCCTCGCCGCTGGAACCCTACAACGGCGATATCGCCATCGACGCGCTGAACGAGCACGTGCGCTTCGTCGTGCTATGCGCGTCCGACCCGTACTCGGTCCTCGGCGTGCAGACGGCTTTCGGCCTGCGGCCGGACGTCATCACGGGTCCGGCAACGAATACGACCGCCGGCATCGAACTCGCCGAGAACCTGACGCAACTGCCGGCTTTGAACCTGATGGATCCGACCGCCCTGCCGCGCCTGCGCGAGCTGCTGAAAGTGGCGCTACCCGACTCGTACGGATCGTCCTACCTGAAGCACCGGTTCGCCTAGAAACGCAGCGATAATTCCATGCCGACCTGCCGCGGCCTGCTGGGCCATGCGATGTCGGCCGGCAGGCCGATGAACCGGGCCGCGAAGAACCATTCGATGTATTGCTCGTCGAGCAGGTTGTTGACGAATAACCGGACCTCCCAGCGCTCCTTGTCGAGCCCCAGGCTCAGGTTGACCAGGTCGTAGGCTTCCTGCGTGTCGACGTTATCCAGGGTCCAGTAGGTCTTGCCGCGATGCTCCCAGTCGATACGGCCGATCAGGTCGAGCGAACGCGGCAGTGCCCACGACTGCTGGAGACCGAGATTCAAAGTCCAGACCGGCGCACCCGGGACCTTGCTGCCGATGATGTCTTCCGCGGGCACGAGCACTCCCGGCACTTCGTTGTATTCCTTGATCTCGCTGTCGGTCAGCGCGAGACCGAAATTCACGTCCAGTGACCCGATCGGCGTCGCCGTGACCTCGAGCTCGCCGCCCAGAATCTCGCTCTTCGGCACGTTGATGTTCGCCTGCGTGCCGGTCTGGTCGAACAGGAAATACTGCTGATCCGTGTAGTCGATATAGAACAGCGACAGGCTCGTCCGGACCTTCCCGCCGGCCGCCGTGTTCTTGAAGCCGGCCTCGTAGCTGATCAGCGTCTCCGAATCGAACCCCGCCTCGAAGTTACTGCCCGGGGCAAGGTTGTTGAACCCGCCTGCGCGAAACCCTTTGCCGATCGTGACGTAACCGAGCGAATCCTCGGTAAAGTTGTACGCCAGACTGGCCTTGGGTTGCAGTTCGCTGAACGTCTCGCTGCGTCCCTGGGTCGTGTCCTCCGGCTTTTCGACGTCGTAACGAAACGCGAGCGTCAGCTCAAGGTCATTGACGAGTTCGATATCGAGGTTGCCGAACGCGGCGTAGTTGCGGAGTTGCAGATCCTGCGCCGCCGGCGGCACCGGGGTGCCAAGAAAGGTCGTCGCGAGCGAACGGAAGCGGTCCTGATCGAAGAGGTAGAGACCCGCCATCCAGTCAAACTTCTCGTCGCCGTTGGACGCGAGGCGCAACTCCTGCGCGAAGGTCTGCGACTCATCGATCACGACGATGTTGATCGCATCGACGAGCGTCTGGTCGAGGTCCTGATCGTTCCCGGAATCGACATCCGTATACGACGTGATCGACGTCAGCGTGCCAAAGCCCATGTCGTAGTCGATCTTCGCCGAGCCTTCCCAGAACTCGACGAAGGACTCGCCGATGACGTTCGACTGGATCTCGTAGACGGGGTTGCCGAAGAAGATCGGCGGGTTCGGGGCCGGCAGCGGCAGCACGCCCTCGCTGGCCGGCATGAAGTAGCCCGAGCCGCCCTCCTGGTTCGTGTACTCGCCCCGGATATCGACCGAGAGCCGCTCCGTGGGCGCGAACAGAAAGCGGGCCCTGCCGGCCGCCGACTCCTTGAAGTCGACGTACTGGTTATCGAGATAGGCGTTCTTCAGCTGGCCTTCCCGGTCCTGAAGACGCAGGGCCGCACGGTACATCAGCGTATCGGTGATCGGGCCGGACGCGCTACCCGACAGGATGAAGTCCTCGCCCTGTGCCGCCGAGAAACGCGCATGGTATTCTGGCACCGGCGTAGGCGCGTTGTTGGTGATCAGGATCGCGCCGCCAATTGCATTACGCCCATACAGCGCGCCCTGCGGGCCGCGCACGACCTCGACGCGCTCGACGTCGAACATTTCCTGGGTCGTCAGAAGGTTGTTCGTCGCATTGACGCCATCCACGCGAAACGAGACCGGCGGCTGACCAGTGCCGCGATTTTGCCTGACGCCGCGAATGACCAGCGTGCTGACACCGACCTCCTGGTCATCGGAAAACCGCAGGTTCGGCGTCAGCGACGCGACGCGATTGATGCGCTCGATCCGGTAGCGCTCGATGTCGTCGAGCGTGAACGCGGTGATCGAGTCGGGGACCTCCATCATGCTCTCAGCACGGTATCGCGACGTGACCATGATTTCGTCGACGACGCCTGGGGAGGCCTCCCGAGACTCCGAGTATCCGGGTCCGGCGACGAATGCAGACAAACAGCCAAGGGACAACAGCGCGAGACGCGCCGTACGGACGGGATTACTGAACAAATGTGTTTCCTTTCTTTCTTGTCGGCGGCACTAGGCGCCAGAAGTTTTTAAAGAGCTCGAACGAACTCGATGAGCCCGGCATTCCGCTCGCGTGCAGCTGGAGATGAGTTTACTTTGACGGCTTGACGAAGCGTAGCGTCATTCGATCGCTCTCACCGATCGCAACGTACTTGTCGCGGTCCTCGTCACCAAGCCGCAGATTCGGCGGCAGCGTCCAGACGCCTTCGGCATAGTCTTTCGTGTCCTTCGGGTTGGCATTGATCTCGCTGCGGGCGTCGAGCCGGAAGCCGGCATTCTCGGCCATTGCGATGACCACATCTTCGCGGACATAGCCGGATTCCCCGGTCGGATCCTGGCGTTTCGTCGGATCCTCGCGATGTTGCACCACGCCGAGCACGCCACCGGGCCTCAATGCGCGATACATAGCTGCAAATGCCGCGTCGGCGGCTCCGTCCTCGACACCCAGCCAGTTATGCGTGTTGCGGAAAGTCACGACGAGGTCCGCCGAGCCGGGCGGTGCGATATCCGTCTTGTTCGGCGGCGCAAATACGGTGACGATCGTTTTATCGTACAGTTCCAGTTGTTCCGCCAGCTTGTCGACAAACGTTCGCGCGTTCAGGCGGTAATACTCGACCGGAGATACAGGATCGTAGTTCGCGGCGTAATAGCGTCCGGAGTCACGCAGGAACGGCGCAATGATCTCCGCGTACCAGCCGCCGCCTCCGGGGGTCATCTCAACGACGGCCATGTCCGGCTCGATGCCGAAGAACAGCAGCGTTTCGACCGGGTGGCGATACTCGTTGCGGTCGGCATTACCTGCGGCGCGGTGATCGCCCGCGGCCAACGCGGTCAGTTCGGCCTCGACGGCGGCCGCATGACTCGGGCTGCTGTCAGCAGCAGCGACGATCAGGCAAATCCAGCCCAATGCCGACGAGAATCTCAGATCTTTGCCGCTCATTTGCTCCACTCCTTGGTTCCAGCGGGTATCATTGTTTCGCAAGGGATCGGCGTCTACAAGCGATGCCGGTGCAACGTCCAACCGGCAAATGCCGGCCACCAGTCACGAGCAACCCGCCATGACGATTGAATTCCTGATGTGGGCACTCTCCGCCGGGATTCTGGTCGTCGCGCTGCTACGTGCGCCCTGGAACAATTTCCGCGACACGGGATTCCAGCACGTCTTCTTCGGCTCGTGCGTCGCTGCATTCTTCCTGTGGCTGTTGCGTGCCGGGATCGTGCCAGCGATTCCGATCCACCTGTTATGCCTGACGACGATCACGCTCATGTTCGGCGTGCCGCTGGCAATCGTCGCCGCGGCGACGCTGAGTGTCGCCATGTGCCTGGCCGGCATCGAAACCTGGCAGTCGCTCCCACTCGCGTTCCTCGCCTACGGTGTCGTGCCGGTCTTCATCAGCTGGGCAATGTTCATCGCGAGTCGCCGCTACCTGCCGCCGAACCCGTTCATCTATATCTTCGTGTGCGCATTCTTCGGCGCGGCGGCTTCGATGCTGGCGGCGGTCCTCGTCAACAGTGCCTTGTTGGTCGGATCCGACCAGGTATCCTTCACCCAGCTGCGCGAGAGCTACCTGCTGATACTGCCACTGCTGATGTTCCCGGAAGCATTCATCAACGGCATGATCGTGACGGGCCTGGTCGCGTTCAAGCCGAACTGGATCCCGAGCTTCGACGACCGGATCTACCTGAAGGGCTGAAGCCCCGCTACTCCGCCGGCCGGACGGGCTTGATTTCCAGCGGACTCGA
>CAZISL010000238.1:0-3733 GCA_964541975.1 uncultured Chromatiaceae bacterium
AGCTTCTTCATCGACTCGATGATTGACGTCGTCGAACGACCTTCCTTGAAAGTCAAAACCTCGACCGCGCCACCATTCGCCAACACGGCGTCCGCGCCGGCGATTTCTTCGGGCTTGTAGTCGCCACCCTTCACGAGGACATCGGGCAGCACACTGCCGATCAAGTCCGCCGGCGTGTCTTCGGAGAACGGCACGACCCAGTCAACGGACGCCAGGCCCGCCAGCACGGCCATGCGATCCTCGAGCGGATTGACCGGCCGACCCTCGCCCTTCAGGCGGCGGACGGAATCGTCGTCATTGACCGCGACGATCAATCGATCGCCACGCATCTTCGCTTCCTCGAGATACGCGACATGACCGGTATGCAGAATATCGAAACAGCCGTTCGTCATGACCACCCGGTCGCCGCGTGCACGCGCCTCGGCCGCGATCATCGGCGCCTCGCTGCGGCTCAACAGACCCCGGCCGCCGAGCCCCTGCTCGTGCAGCGCGAGGCGAATCTCGGAAGCCGTTGCCGTCGCGACGCCGATCTTCCGCACGACGATGCCGGCCGCGAGGTTCGCGAGCGCGGCCGCATCGGCCAGCGAACTGCCGGCCGCCAGCCCGGCCGCGAGCGTCGCGATGACGGTATCGCCGGCACCCGTCACGTCGAAGACTTCACGCTGACGAGCGGGCTGGAAGATCGCTTCCTGACCGTCGGCAATGACGACCATGCCGCGCTCACTCAACGTCACGACGAGCGCGCCGAGATCCAGTTCGTCACACAGCGCCTGACCGCGATCGACGATTTGCTCATCGCTGCGGGTCTGGCCCACGACCGCCTCGAACTCGCCCAGGTTGGGCGTCAGTAGCGAGGCGCCCCGATAACGCGTGAAATCCCGGCCCTTCGGGTCGACCAGCACCGGCACTTCGTTGGCGCGGCACATCGCGATGATCTCCGGCACACGGATGAGCGTCCCCTTGGCGTAGTCGGACAAGATGCACACGCCGGCTTCAGGAATGCGCCGCTCAAGGATCTTGCTGATCGAATCGACGTCCGCGGCCTCGAAGGTGTCTTCGGTGTCGAGCCGAATCAGTTGCTGGTTGCGACTCAGCACCCGCAGCTTCGTGATCGTGGGACGTTCCCTGCTGATACCGAGATCTACCTCGATACCGCAGTCCTCGAGCAGGTCGGACAGATGCTGACCGTTCACATCGTCGCCGACGAGCCCAACGATCGAAGCGTTCACACCGAGACTGGCCAGGTTCACGGCGACATTCGCGGCACCGCCGGCGCGCGCCTGCTCGCCCGTTACGTTCACGACCGGGACCGGCGCCTCGGGTGAAATTCGGGACGTGGGGCCGAACCAATACTGATCCAGCATCAGATCGCCGACGGTAAGAACCTTGGCGCGCGAAAAATCAGGAACGGTCAGACTCACGTGTTTGCAGCGTCGGCCAGAGTTGCGCGGATGTTAGCACAGGGCCCGACTTCGGCGGTTGGCACCGATGGCCGAATCACGCAGCGGCGGTGCCGGATTCTCTTTCTGCTAACCCTCCGGCGGCCATCCATGGCCGCCTCCGGAGCGACTGCGGCTCGCTCTCGCGTCCTGCTCCGCTCGCCTCCGACGCCGCCGAAAGAGAATCCGGCACCACCACTGCTCCCTTTGTCCCCGAAGTTCGCTGTCGCGGGCCCTCTAAGCGCGGTGGTCCCTCCGCGGTGCTGCTGGTAAACCTGACAGTCGGAAGCAGAATTCGCGTCCTTACAAGAGTCGCTTGCGAGTTACCCGCACTTCGACTCGCCACAATTCAGGCAAGTCATACACCCATCCATCAACACGACCGCCGTCGTACTGCACTTCGAACAGAGCTGCGCACCCGCCGGGAACTCATTCTCCGCAAATGCGTCCTGCTGCTTCGTCTGCTCCTCGAACTCCTTGCGCTTCATATCGATCAGCTGCTGTTGATGTTCGTCGAGCTGTTCCTGCGGCAACAGGCCGATGTACCGCAGGTGCTTCTCGACGATATGGCCGAGCTCGGCGATGATCGAGGGCATGAACTTGCCGCCCGGCTGCCAGTAACCGCCGCGCGGGTCGAAGACCGCCTTCAACTCGTCGACGAGGAACGTGACGTCGCCACCCTTGCGGAATACGGCGGACATGATGCGCGTCAACGCCACGATCCACTGGTAGTGATCCAGGTTCTTCGAGTTGATGAAAATTTCGAACGGTCGACGCTGCTCGAAATCCGTGTCGGGATTCAGGATGATGTCGTTAATCGTAACGTACATCGCGTGATCTGAGATCGGCGTCTTGACCTTGTACGTCGAGCCCAACAGCATCTCTGGCCGCTCGAGCTTCTCGTGCATGCGCACGACCTTGCCATCCTCGCTGGTCTCGATAATCGGCACGCGCTTGTCGGCCGACTTGTCCTCCGCAGCTTCTTCGTTAGCGTTGACGCGATAGTCGACGATCGGTTGTTCGATAAGTATTTTTTCCATGACTCGACCTCAAAACTTTCCGTAGTAACCCTCTTTGAGGGCATCAAACAGGTTGGCGGCGGTATGCGTCTCGCCGTCGTACTCGAGCTCCTGGTCGCCCTGCACGGTGATCTCTGACGCATCCTCCAGCACGAAGGTGTACTGGGTATTCTGCAGATCCTTTTCCTTGACGAGCACACCCTGGAACGCTTCAGGATTAAAGCGGAACGTCGTGCAGCCCTTCAGGCCGTTCTCGTAGGCATACATATAAATGTCCTTGAACTCGTCGAACTCGAAATCCGTCGGCACGTTGGCCGTCTTCGAGATCGATGAATCGATCCATTTCTGTGCCGCCGCCTGAATATCGACATGTTGCTTGGGCTTGATGTCCTCGGCCGTCACGAAATAATCCGGCAACCGCTCGTCTTCCTTGTCGGACTCAGGTATCGCGTTTTTGTTCACGAGTTCGCGATAAGCGAGCAGCTCATACGAGAACACGTCGACCTTCTCCTTGGTCTTGCGTCCCTCGCGGATCACGTTGCGGTAGTAATGATGCGCGAAGCTAGGCTCGATCCCGTTGCTCGCATTATTCGCCAGCGACAGGGAAATGGTTCCGGTCGGCGCGATGGAACTGTGATGCGTGAACCGCGCGCCCATCTGCTCGATACCCTTGACGAGGTCGGGAGCAACTTCCGCGACCTTCTGCATGTAGCGACTGTAACGCGCGTGCAGCTTACGACCGGAGATCGTATCGCCGATGCTCCATCCGTCGCGCGCCATCTCAGGACGCTTGCGCAGCATCTCGGCCGTGACGGTGAACTCCTCCAGCATGATCGGCGCCGGGCCTTTCTCGCGCGCCAGCGCCAGTCCGGTTCGCCAACCCGCCAGCGCCATCTCTCGCGCGACCGACTCGGTGAACTCGACCGAGTCTGGGGCCCCGTATTTCATCCGCAACATCGCCAGCGTCGAACCGAGGCCGAGGAAGCCCATACCGTGGCGGCGTTTGCGATGAATTTCCTGACGCTGCCCCTCGAGCGGTAGTCCATTGATCTCGACGACATTGTCGAGCATGCGCGTGAACACGGCGACGACCTTGCGATATTCGTCCCAGTCGAATTTGGCGGACTCGGTGAACGGATCGACGACGAATTTCGTCAGGTTCACCGAACCGAGCAGGCATGAACCGTACGGCGGCAGCGGCTGCTCGCCACAGTTGTGCGCATATATGCCGTTCGCGTCGAACGCGTTGATGCCGGGCACCTGGCAGTCATAAAC
>CAZISL010000239.1:0-4935 GCA_964541975.1 uncultured Chromatiaceae bacterium
GACTACGTCGGCGCATTCACGGCCGAGGCCGGCCAGGTCGGCGCCGTGTTCGCGATCGGCGAGAACGTCGAGGGCCTCGAACTGTTCGACTGCAACGACACACTCGCCGACATGCTGCCGAAACTGATCCGCAGTTACGCGATCGACGCGATCGAGTTAGTCGAGTCACACCGGCGCAACCCGAGCGCGATTAGCGCGGACGCATTCATCCAGCGCCTCGCGAAGGCCGACGTGGAGACCTACCCCGCCGTCGGGCTCGGCACGGAAGTGCGACTGACGGCGCCCGGCGTGATTGCCGGCGGGTTGGTGACCGACGAGCGCGTCGTGCATTTGGCTGCGTTTTCCGCGCCGGCGGAGTCGAATCGTCAGGACACGGAGAATGATTCGCGCGGGCTGGCGAGCCTTTGGTCGCGGCGGCGGCGGATGGGGCGCGGGGTCTGACACCCACTGCTTACTATTCTCGAAAGCCAATGCTCTACTAAGTACAATCAAGAACATACCTGTCAGCTACATCGGGAGTATCCACAATGTCAGATGTGCTTTTTGAATGAGATGACTCATACCTGACCGGGATAGAAGAGCCGGACCACGAACACAAGAACGAGCACGAGCAATTGCTGGATTGGTATACCGAATACGTGTTGCAGTACCTGGATGACACCCGCGCCTCTTCCCGCTATTCCATCGAGGAAACCCTCAGGTACTGGGTCCTGAAACACATTAGCGAAAGCGACAGGAAAATAAACCCTCTAAATAGATACCGGGTTTGTTTTCAACGAAAGGTACCGGATTTGTTTTTCCGTATCAGGAAATAAATCCGGCACCATTTCCTTCCGGCGAAACGTGTGGGCAAGCAAGTCAACATTTACCTGGTTCTGACGACGACCAGCGTCGCTCTGGCCCTCACCGGCTGCGGCAACAGTCGTCTCCTGCACAGCGGGGAAGCGGCGAGCCGCAGCCTTCCCGACGCCGTTGAACTCGCCGAAACGCCATTCTTTCCGCAGGAAGACTACCAGTGCGGCCCGGCGGCACTGGCGACGGTCTTGAACGACTCGGGCGTCGCCGTCGCGCCCGACGAACTCGTCGCGAGACTCTACATTCCCGAGCGCCGCGGCAGCCTGCAGGTCGAACTGCTCGCAGCCGCGCGGACCGCAGGGCGCGTCGCCTACGTGATCGACGCGGATCTCCGCGCGGTGATGGCGGAACTCGACGCCGGCCGGCCCGTTCTCGTGCTGCAGAACCTGGGACTCGGCTTCGCCCCGGTCTGGCACTACGCGGTCGTGGTCGGATACGACACGGCTGCGGGCATGCTCGTGCTCCGCTCCGGCGGCACGCAGCGGAAAGCCGTATCCGCAACCCGCTTCCGGCGGACCTGGGCGGACGGCGGCAACTGGGCGATGGTCGTATTGGCGCCGGGAGAGCTCCCGACCGCACCGGACGAGACGCGGTACCTGCAGGCCGCGACCGCGATGGAGACCGCAGATCAGTCGAGTGCGGCGGTCGCGGCTTTCACCGCGGCCGTCGAGAACTGGCCCGACAGCCCGACCGCACTGTTTGGTTTGGCGAATGCCTACTATGCGATCGATGACCTTCGCGCCGCTCACGACACCTTGCTGCTGGCACTGGAACGCGACCCCGACAACCCGGCAATTCTGAACAACCTCGCACAGGTCTTGCTCGAACAGGAGCGGTGCGTCGACGCGCGGGACACGATCGACCGCGCGGTCGCGACATCGGCGTCACAGCCTTCCCTGCGGGACGCGATCAACGACAGCCGGGCGCAGATTTACCGACGCTGCGGGACTGATTCGTCCCCGAATTCCGCCGGGATCTGAAACCCGCGGCGGCTTACTTGACCTTGCCCGGCCCGATGCCGGGGAAGATGTCGGTCACGCCGGTCAGGTCCAGGATCAGCATGATCAGGAAGGCCACCAGCACCAACTCCAGCAGACTGCCGCCGGCGGGGAGTTCTTCCAGCCGTTCGTCCAACAGCATCAGGTCGCTGTTCGGCAGGGCCGCGACCCGCTGCTTCGCCTGTTCGGGATCGACGCCGAGTGCTTCGAGCTGCCTGCTGACGTCTTCCTGCATCAGCGCGGTTCGCACCCGCTCGATGCGCGCCTGGCGATTCTGCGCCGTCAGGTAGTCATCCGTGCCGATAATACCGGCGCTGACAGCACCCGGGTAACCGATCCCGCACAGCGACAGGCTGACCAGAACGATAACTGCTTTTTTCAACGACAAGCGGAACATGTTGCGCGCCTCGAGTTGATCCGTCGGAGAACGTTGGGGTTGCAATTATGACACGCGGTCGGTTTCAGACACCAAAACTCTAACGCGATCTGGGAAACGCATCACATCAGTGCGGACTGCCTGACCCCAGACACATCGGCAATGGCGAAAAAGGCGGCGCGATTTACGTGCCCGGCTTGTCGAGCAACGCGTATAGCATCTGTTCGATACGTGCCCGGGTTTCGTTGGCCGAAGATGCCGGGCGTGCATCGCTCGCATCGGTATCGCTTGCATCGACTTCTGCTGCTGGTTGCGGTGCGTAATCACTGCGCAACAGTCGGCGGTCGAGGTTGTCGAGCGCACAGCCCGCGGCAAGATGTGCGGTCGCGATGCTGTCGGCGATGTTCTTCGGACCGCTCGCGCAGCCGGCGACGAAGATGCCCGGTCTCGACGTCGCAACGGCCGCAACGTCGTTGTCCGGTGACGATACGTAGCCCGTGTCGGCGAGTTCGACGCCGACGGTATCCGCAAGCTCCGCCAGTCCGTCCGCAGGCTCAACATCGGAACACAACGCGATCATGTCGTAGGTATCGCGCACGTAACGATGGGTCGAAAAATCTTCATACGACACATCGAGCGTATTGTCCTCTGCCGGGTCTACCTGGAACATGCCGCCCCAGGCCAGGCGCACCCCCGCCTCGTCGGCGAGCGCTTGCGCTTGCGCATACTCACCGTCGTGAGGCGGCCGCGACAGAACCAGCACCGCGACCGACGCGACGTCCTGCTCGCGCAGCTGATGGACCTGACTCGCAACCACATACAGCGCGAAATCGGACAGGTTGTCCAGTACCAGGAGGACGCGCTCGGGGTACTCCTCATTCGACGGCTTCGATGCATAGCCGCCCGTCGGGCCCGGCGATTCGAGCAGGCGCTGCAACTCCGCAGACGACACGATGTCGGGATGCGTACCGTAGCCGAGTCCGTCGAGATTCCCGGCGTCCTCGATCCGAAAGCCGGGCGCGAGAATGACGGCGCCGACCTGCCGCTCGTGAATCGTATCCAGCGGCAGATGAAAATCGATCGCGTCGTCGTCGCAGACCTCGACGCAGCGCTGACATGGCAGGTAATTCGGTGGCGTATTCAGGCAGTTGTGAATATCCACGACGTACGCTTCCGGCAGCGTCTCGCCCATCGGCGTATAGATCGCCTTACGAAACGTCAGCCCCGCGTCATACGCGTTCGACAGCACCACGGGACAGACCGCGCGACAGAGCTTGCAGCGCGTGCACTGATCCGTAACGAAGCGGGCTTGTTCCCGGATGGATACCGTGAAGTTGCCGGGCCGGCCGGCGACGTTCTGCAGCGTCGCCAGCGTGATGATCTCGACGTTGTCGTCTTCCGCCAGCGCTTCGAACAACGGCACGGCGGCGCCACTCGCGCGACCGCCGATCGCAGAGGCCTCGGTCATCGTCGCCGCGAGCCGGCCGCCGACGACCGGGCCCCGTTCCACAACGATGGCGCGCGCGCCGGCACGCGAGCATTCCATCGCCGCGTGAAGTCCCGCGACACCGCCGCCGACGATCAGGACCGAATCCGTCATGGCGCCGACTCGCTCTGCGCGAGGCTGATGCCCGTATCGAGGGCCCTGAGGTCGAGGTCGACGAACTGCTTCTTAACGCTCGCGCGAATGGCCTCTTCCACCGCTTCGCGGCTGACCACGTTCGTCTTGCCGAGCAGGTAACCGAGGATCACGATGTTCGTGACCAGCCGGCTGCCGAGGTCTTCGGCGATCTTCGTGGCCGGAATACCGCAGTAGCTCTCCTCGTCGTCGAACGGCTGCACGAACACAGTGTCGAGGATCAACAGGCCGCCGGGCTTCCGCATCGGGCGAAATCGCGTGTAAGCCTCCTGGAACAGCACCGCGAGTACGTCCGCCTGCGTGACGAAGGGATAGTCCACCGGGGCGTCGGAAATAATGACGTCGGCCCGCGATGCGCCGCCGCGCGCTTCCGGCCCGTAGGTCTGCGTGCAAACGGCTTCCTTGCCGTCGAACAACGCGGCCGCCTGCCCGAGCAGGCGACCCGCGAGCACCATGCCCTGCCCCCCAACGCCGCCGAAGCGAATCTGAACCGTGCTATTCGTGTCCGACATGCCGCGCTACCGCTCGCTATTTCATGAAGGGCTGGCGATCGACGTCGACGAAGTTGCCGACGGTGATCGGCCTGCTCTCGTCCAGGAGGTCGATGTCCAGGTCTTCGAGATTCTGCGCGCCGTTCTCGATGCGGCAGCGCTGGCGATAAATCTCGACCTCGTGCAGACCGTCGCCGATGTTGTTGGACTTGCCGAAACTCGTCGGACACGGGGCCAGCACCTCGATGAAGCAGAAGCCCCGCTTGCTCATCGCCCGCAGCACGGCATCCTGAAATTCGCGCACATGGAGGATCGTCCAGCGCGCCACGAACACGGCCCCGGTCGCCTTCGCCAGGTAGGGCAGGTTGAACGGCTCCTCGATCGTACCCGACGGCGCGGTCGTTCCCTTGGCGCCGAGCGGCGTCGTCGGGCCGGCCTGGCCGCCGGTCATGCCGTAGTTGAAGTTGTTGATGCAGATGACGTTCAGGTCGACGTTGCGCCGCGCGGCATGGATCAGGTGATTGCCGCCGATCGAAGTCAGGTCGCCGTCGCCGCTGATGACGGTCACGTTGAGTT
>CAZISL010000240.1:0-17859 GCA_964541975.1 uncultured Chromatiaceae bacterium
ATTCCGCGGCTTACGGGCCCGGATGCGTGACCCTGATCACAGGATTATAAGTGCGGTGCTGCCACCATTATGTTCGCAGCCCGGAACGGTGCGACAGGACGTCCGTCGCCGCCCGGGCCTTCGCTGTGTGTGTTGCCGACCTTATCGCGCGCCAGTCGCGGATGCGGTTGCGAAATTTAGGATGACAAGGTTGTCACGATCAACTGACAAAGACCGTTGGTCTAGTTGCTTGCGCCGCTCGTTGCTGGCGTCTTGCTGTGCGTTGCTCGCCACGTTGCCGGTGTATGCTGTCAAGCCCGTGGTTGACGAGCCCGCGCCGGATTTCGCCTTGAAAAGTTCAAGTGGAAAGAACATTCGCCTCAGCGAACTCCGCGGCGATGTCGTGCTGGTAAATTTCTGGACACGCTCTTGCAGCCGTTGTCGCGAGCAGCTCGACCAGATCGACAGGTTGCGCACAGAATTCAAGGATGCGGGTTTCTCCGTGGTGAGCGTTGCCATCACCGATGACCCGCATCATGTGCAGGAAATCGCCGACTCCCTGAAGCTCGGTTTTCCGATCCTGTATGACGACGAAAAACGCGCCGCGCGTCTCTACGACCCGTCGTCAATCCCGCTGACCGTATTGATCGATCCGCATGGTGACATTCGCCATATTCACAAGAAGTATCGGCGTGGCGACGAAGACACATATCGCGAACAAATCGAGGCGTTGCTGAGCGAGTAACGCATGAATGCATCCGAGGTGACTGCAATGACTGAACGCTTCAACAAGACACTCGTCCCGCTGATCGGTGTCATATCGCTGGCCGCATTCGCCGCGGTTCATGCGGCGGACGAGGAGCTGGCCGCGACCGAGCCGGCCGGCGTCGACGCCGAAGTGCAGGACCTCAAGGCCGCGGTTCTCGACTTGAATCGGGAGCTTTTCATGCTCGAGGAAGAACTGCTGTATACGGCTAATACGCAGATCGCCGTGTTCCTGTCGATGGACGTCGGCGAGTTTTTCACGCTGGATTCGGTGGAGCTCGAAGTCGATGGCAAAGAAGTCAACAAGTACCTGTACACCGAGCGCGAAGTGCAGGCGCTGTATCGGGGTGGCGTCCAGCGGCTATATCTCGGCAACCTGAAAGCGGGTGAGCACGAGATCATTGCGTTCTTCACTGGCGTTGGACCTAGCGGCCGCGACTACCGGCGCGGCGCGACGCTCGAGTTCGATAAGGGCATCGGCGCGAAATTCGTGGAGTTGAAAATTTCGGATCGCGTCAGCAAGCAGCAGCCCGAGTTCCTGGTTACGGAGTGGGAATAAGCGTTGCCTCTAGTCCGGCCACATAGATTTTTCCTGAACGCCGCCGTGCTCGGTGTCGTTTGCCTGGGTCTGTGCGCGCCCGGTTTCTCCGTGGCCGCGAAGAAGGGTAATGCGACCGAAATTCGTGATCTGTACTACGGAGAAGTCCTGTTCCACTTTTTCCAGACCGATGACTTCACGGCTTTGACACATCTGCTGGCGGCGCAGCAGGCAGGACGCGTGACCAATCACGCTGCCGAGGCGGAACTGCTGCTCGGCGGTCTTTATCTTGGTTATGGTCAGCATGTTAAGGCCGGGGAAATCTTCGCGCGATTGCTCGATGAGTCGACGGATCCCGTCGTGCGCGACCGCGCATGGCTGTATGTAGGCAAGGCCCGCTACGAGCGCTCGCAATACGCGGCCGCCGACGAGGCGTTTGCGCGCGTCGGCGATGCGTTGCCGCCATGGTTGGATGCCGAGTACCGGATGTTGCGGGCCCAGAGCCTGATGGCCCAGGGTCGCTTTACCCAAGCGACCGCATTGCTGGACGACTGGGACGGCGAACAGGGTTGGCTCGCGTATGCGAATTTCAATCTCGGCGTCGCGCTCATTCGCATGGAGCGGGTCGAGGACGGCGCCGAGCTCCTCGATGCCGTCGGCAAGATCGAATCCGATGAGCCCGAGGTCGTCGCGCTCCGCGACAAGGCCAACCTGGCGCTCGGCTATGCATACCTGCAAGCGGAACGGCCCGAGCTCGCAAAGCCGGTGTTACAGCGCGTCCGCGCCAACGGACCATTCTCGAGCAAGGCTTTACTCGGCGTCGGTTGGGCCGACGTAATGCTGGAGGACTACCGCAGTGCGCTGAATCCATGGCTCGAACTTCAGGAGCGCGACCTGCTCGACAGCGCGGTACAAGAATCCCTGCTGGCGGTGCCCTACGCGTTCAGTCAGCTCGGCGCCGACGGTTCCGCCGCTGAGCACTATGTCACTGCGATGAGTCACTTCGACAACGAAATGCAAAGCCTCGACGGTGCGATACGTCGCGCGCGGAACGGCGAACTGCTGCCGGCGCTGCTGGCTGGTGACGATGACGAGATTGGCCGCTGGCACTGGAATCTCGATGACCTGCCCAAGTCGGATGACGCGCGCTACCTGTACCACCTGATCGCGAACCACACATTCCAGGATGGGCTGCGGAGTTATCGCGACCTGATCGGTCTAAGCGATCATCTCGACGAGTGGCGGCAGAAGCTGGCGACCTTCGAGGACATGGTCGAGAATCGGAAGTTAGCCTATGAACAGCGTTTGCCCGAGGTCGAGGCCCGATTAGCGGACGTAAATACCGCGGATCTCGCCGCGCGGCGCGACGCCCTGGCGGTTCGAATCGACCGTATCGAACGGGAGCGCGACGTCGTCGGGCTGGCCGAAGCGAACGAAGCGCGATTGTGGAACGAGATCGACGGGCTGGCCGCCAATACGGCGTTCGGAACCGAGAAGGGCGCGGCGGCGCGCGACAAGCATCGGATCCTGAAAGGAACCCTGTTGTGGAACCTCGATGCCGATTTTCGGTATCGCCTGTGGCAACAGAAGCGTGGGCTAACCACCCTCGACGAGGAGCTTGCCGTAGCGCGGGACCTCGAGGCGCGGGTGGCAGCGGCACGCGCGGATGTCCCGTTGCAACTCGAGGAATACGCGAACCGAATCGCGGCCCTGACGCCGCGACTGGAGGCGATGCAGACGCAAATCGCCGCCGTGCTCGGCGAACAGCGAGATTTTCTAACGCTCGTTGCAACCGAGGAGTTGGAAGCGCAGAAGAACCGCTTGACCAGCTATCGCGTGCAGGCGCGTTTCGCTCTGGCCACGATCTACGACGAGGCGACCGTCGCCAAGCGCAATGAGCCCGGCGCGAAAGGTGATTCGCGATGAACGGTGTGGCGGTCATCGCGATCTATGGCGTCACGCTGATGGGCGGCTTGTGGCCGTTCGGCGGCGACGACGAAAAGGAAGACAACAGCGAGACCATCGGCAAGCTCGAGGAGCGCCAGGTCGAACTCAAGACCGAGGTTGTCGTCCCGGGTGGCGAGGCATCCGTCCGCGATCAGTACCGCAGCTTCCTCGAGATCTCTCGTGACAATCCGCAGCTGCAAATGGAAGCGACGCGCCGTCTCGGTGACCTGAATCTGACGGCCGGACAGGATCAGGAGATCGATGTCGGGCCGGAAGCCGCGACCGGTCACTACACCGAGGCCATTCAGCTCTATACGGCGCTGCTGGCATCGAATCCCGACTATGCGGATACCGACAAGATCCTGTACCAGCTGGCGCGCGCTTACGAAACGATCGGCGAGCCGGATCAGGCGCTGACGACGCTCGATCGACTGGTCGCCGAGTACCCGGACAGCCGGTACTTCGATGAGGCACAGTTCCGCCGCGGAGAAATTCTGTTTGTCCGCAAGGACTACCCGGGCGCCGAATCTTCCTATGCGGCCGTCATCCGCAGCGGCGAGGGCTCGCCGTACTACGAGCAGGCGCTGTACAAGCACGGCTGGACCATGTTCAAGCGTGGACGGCACGAGGAGAGCCTGGACTCATTCCTCGTGCTGCTCGATGCGCGGCTCGTGGATGAAGGAAGCGGGGATGTCGCGCTGACCCTCGAGCGGATGCCCAGGGCCGAGCGCGAACTGCTCGACGACACGCTTCGCGTACTGGCGATTTCTTTCTCGTATCTCGACGGGCAGGAGTCTCTCGGCGGAGCCATGGACGAGCGTGGCGACACACCGTATGAATATCTTTTGTATTCCGGCCTCGGCGACCTGTATCTCGACAAAGAGCGCTACCAGGATGCAGCCGAGACCTACGCTGCGTTCGTGGCGCGCGCGCCGATCGACGATCACGCGCCCGCCTTGCAGGAACGCGTCATCGAAGCTTACACCCTGGCCAAGTTCCCGAGCCTGGTGCTCGATGCCAAGCGCGACTATGTCGAACTGTATGGCCTCGACACCGAATTCTGGCCGAACCGGATGCCGATGGAATGGCAGCCGGTCATCGATCAGTTGAAGATGCACCTGACCGATCTCGCCAGCTACGATCACGCCAAAGCACAGGCCGAAGACGACAGTGAGGCGTACGAGCGCGCGGCGGGATGGTATCGTCGCTTCATCGACTATTTCCCCGATGACCCGGATTCGGGTCAGCGAAATTTCCTGCTGGCGCAGATACTGTATGAGCTGGAACGCTATGACGAAGCCAGCGCGGAGTACCTGAGAACGGCCTATGACTATGGCGTTCACGAGAATGCGGCCGAGGCGGGTTATGCGGCGATCCTGGCGGGGCAGAAATACGAAGAGGGCCTGACCGGCGCAGAACTGGTCGCTTGGCGTGCGCAGTCCGTGGAGGATTCGCTGCGTTTCGCGCAGACGTTCCCGGAACACGAGCAGGCGGCGCCCGTCATGACCAATGCAGCGGAAGAATTCTTTCGCAACGGTGACCTGTTGCGCGCGTTGGAAGTCTCGGGCCTGGTCGTTACGCTGCAGCCCCCTGCCAGCATGGAACTCGAGCGCACGGCCTGGACGGTCATCGCGCACGCGAATTTTGATCTCGAGCAATACCCGAGTGCGGAGCAGGCGTATCAGCGCCTGTTGACGATGCCGTTCGCGGAAGAGAGCGACCGCACGGAATTCGAGGATCGCATCGCCGCGTCGATCTATCGCCAGGGTGAGCAGGCGCGGGCGGCCGGCAACGTCGACCTGGCGGTGTCGGAGTTTATGCGCGTCGCGGCCGTACAGCCGGAGTCGGAATTCGCCCCGACGGCAATATACGATGCCGGCGCATTGCTGATCGTCAGTTTGCGCTGGAGCGAAGCGCTCGACGTGCTCGAGCGTTTCCGCATGGACTATCCCGATCATCCTTTCAACGACGACGTCACGCAGAAGCTCGCGTTTGCCTATCAGTCGGCCGGCATGTCCGGTCAGGCCGCAGCCGAGTACGAGCGGATTGCGACGCTGTCTGGTGTCGATCCCCAGCTGAACCGCGAGGCGCTCTGGCAGGCGGCGGATTTGTACGGCCAGCAGGGCTCGATGGCCGATCAACGCCGCGTGTATGCCGAGATCGTCGAGCGCTACCCGGTACCGTTCGACGAGTCGATCGAGGCGCGACAAAAACTCGCGGAGTTGGCCAGGGAGGCCGACGACTGGGCCGACCGGCAGAAATGGCTGGCCGCGATCGTCGCAGCCGACGCATCGGCCGGAGCCACGCGCAGTCCCCGCAGCATGACGCTGGCGGCGGAGGCGAAACTCGAGCTCGCCGGCCCCACGCGCGACGCGTTCATGGCCGTCAAGCTGACCGCGCCGCTGAAGGAAAGCCTGAAACTGAAGAAAAAGCGCATGGAAACCGCGCTGGCGGCGTATGGGCAGGCAGCTGACTACGGCATCGCGTCCGTGACGACGGCCGCGACCTATGAGATCGCCAACCTGTACTACGGCCTGAGCCAGGACCTGATGAATTCCCAGCGTCCGGCAGAGCTAAGCGCGGAAGAAATCGAGCAGTACGAGATTCTGCTCGAAGAGCAGGCGTTTCCGTTCGAAGAGCAGGCGATCGAGATTTTCGAATCGAACGCGGCTCGCGCGCGCGATGGCGTTTACGACAAGTGGGTGCGCGAGAGTTTCGCCCGACTTGCCGAACTGATGCCGGGGCGTTATGCGAAAGACGAAAGGAGCGAGAACATTGTCGCGGCACTCGACTGACAAATCGTTTTTGCGTTTGCTATTCGCGGCTTTGCTGACGCTCACGCTCGCCGGTTGCGGTGGTGGTGCGAAGGTTGTTCAGGAAGAAGGCGAAGCCCCGGTCGAGTATCCCAGCGATGCGACGACGCGCTATGCACGCGCGCTGGGCTTCATGGATGCGCGCGACGATGCGCGTGCTATCGTCGAGTTCGAGAAACTCGTCGAGTCGTATCCGGAATACTCCGGGCCGCATGTGAATCTCGGCATTATTCACAATCGAAATGGTCGGCCCGACGTGGCGATGCTGGAGCTGCAGCGCGCGGTCGAGATTTGTTCGGGGTGCGCCGTCGCCTATAACCAGCTCGGCATCGTGCAGCGTCAGGAAGGACTGTTTGCTGAAGCCGAGCGTTCTTACCTCGCGGCGATCGCGGCGGATCCGGACTATGCGCTCGCTTACCTGAATCTTGGCGTTCTGTATGACCTGTATCGGGGACGTACCGCCGACGCGCTGCGTTACTACGAGGAGTTCAAGGCGCGTCGCCGACCAGAGGCGATCGATCAGAAAGACGTCGTCGATAAATGGATCATCGACCTGAAACGGCGCGTCGGGGCACCGCCGCAGTCGGCGGAGGCAGGAGAATGAGTTTTCGAATCCCGATGGTTTTGCTGCTGGGAGCGCTGGTGTGTGCGCCCGCGGGCGTCTGGGCCGAACAGGAAGCGGCGGCGGAAGTTGCAGCGCCTGAAGTCGAAGCACCTGATGTCGAACGGCCGGAGGCCGTCCAGCGCCGTGGTTACACGGACCAGATGCAGCTGGAATCAACGTCCATCCGCGGCAACCAGGAACTGCCGAAGGTGATGTACATCGTGCCATGGAAAGACCCGAATCTGGGCGACGTGACCGGAAAACCGGTCAATAGCCTGATCGACGAGGTATTGGCACCTCTGGACCGTGATGTGTTTCTAAGACAAACGAAGTATTTCGATCAATTGTATGAGTCTCCCGGGACGGAGGTCTCGGACTGAATCGGGCGAAATGTTGTGCGCCCGGATTATGTAAAGAGTTTTTTGTAGAGCCTGTTGTTCAGAGGAGGGCGGCAGTCATGGATATGTTTGCAAGCGTAATTGGATTTTTTCAGAACGGCGGGGTCTTCATGTACCCCATCGTCATCGTTTTTGCGTTAGGTCTGGCGATCTCGATAGAACGTTATGTCTTTCTCAGCAAGACGAGTATTAGTAACAAGATGGTGTGGAAAAAGATCACGCCATTCATCAAGGCCGGCAGGTTCCAGGAAGCCGCCTCGGTCACCGAGAAATCGAAGAGCGCGGTCGGGCACATTCTGTCCTACGGCCTGTATCGTACCAAGTCGGCGGCGCGCCGCGATGATGTCGAGAAGGCGATGGAAGAAAGCCTGATGGAAGTCATGCCGCGGCTTGAAAAGCGTACGCACTACCTCGCGACGTTCGCAAACATTGCGACATTGCTTGGACTGCTCGGCACGATCATCGGTCTGATTCGCGCATTCACGGCGGTCTCCGCGGCGAACCCGGCGGAGAAGGCTGACTTGCTGTCCGCCAGTATTTCGGTCGCCATGAACACGACCGCATTCGGCCTGATGGTTGCGATCCCGCTGTTGTTGATGCACACGGTCCTGCAGAGCAAGACCACGGAGATCGTCGACAGCCTCGAGATGGTTGCGGTCAAGTTTCTTAACACCGTCGACGAGAGTCGTCGCGTCGCCGCGAAGCCTGCGTAATGAGCAGCTGGCGCAAACGCCACCGCATTGAGGCGGTGGAGCTCAATATCACCGCCTTCATGAATCTGATGGTGATACTGGTCCCATTCCTGCTGATTACGGCGGTATTCTCGCAGGTCGCGATACTGGAGCTGAATCTTCCCTCCTCGAACGATCAGCCCGGTGCAGAGGACCCCGAGACCATGCAGCTGGAGGTCATCGTGCGCCCGATGGCGCTCGAAGTCGGTGAGCGCAACGGCGGCCTGCTGACCAGCGTGCCGATGAAGGATGGCGAGTATGACTACGAGGGCCTGCAGGACTACCTGAAGCGCGTCAAGGCCAAGTTCCCGGACAAGATCGACGCGAGCATCCTGCTCGAGCCGGACACCCCGTACGACATCCTCGTGCAGGTCATGGATACGGTCAGGCTCTACGAGTTCGTCGATCCGGGCGCGGAGGTCGTCAAGGCCGAATTGTTTCCCGAGATTTCCATCGGCGACGCGCCCGTGAGGCCAGGGAAGGGGAGCTGAACGATGCAGATGTCGCAACGAGCCAAGCGCATGGAGCGCCGCAACGATCGGGGCAAGAAGAATGTTGCACTGAACCTCGTGTCGTTGATGGATATCTTCACGATCCTGGTCTTCTTCCTGCTCGTCAATTCCGGGCAGGTCGAGACTCTGCCGAACGCGAAGGACATCAAGCTGCCGGAATCCATTGCTGAACAGAAGACGCGCGAGACGGTCATCATCACCGTGACTGGGGATGACATCCTGGTGCAGGGTAAGCCGGTCGCCAAGGTCGCTGATGTCATGTCGCAGAAGGGCATGGTCATCGAAGGGCTGGAGTCGGCCCTGCGCGAGCAGAGCGATCGCGTGCTGCGGCAGGATGCGATGCAAGAGATCGACGACCGCGAAGTCACGATCATGGGTGATAAGGAATTGCCCTACAAGTTGCTGAAGCGCGTCATGGCGACGTGCACATCGGCCGACTATGGTCAGATTTCGCTGGCGGTGATGCGACGTTCGTCGTCGATGCAGTCGACCGCCGACGCTGCGGCGGGGCTGGGTCAGTCATGAGCGTCATGTATCGCACATGGGCGTTGCCCTGGGATTTCGCTGACGAGGATAACGACAAGCTCCGCGAGATCGCCAAGAAGGTCTTAATCGCCACGCTGGTGCTGACGGTGCTGCTGTCGTTATTGCCGATACCGGAAATTGATCGCGACGAGGCGGAACGTGTGCCGCCGCGCTTCGCGAAGCTGATTCTCGACAAGCCGAAGCCGCCCCCACCGCCGCCGGTCGTCGAGACAAAACCCGAGCCGAAACCCGAAGAGCCCAAGATCGTCGAGGAGAAAAAGCCGGAGCCGAAGGTCGTAGAGAAGAAGCCCGAGCCGAAGCCCATCGACAAGGTCGAGGACGCGCGCGAGAGGGCTTCCGTTGCCGGCCTGTTGCCATTCGCGGATGATCTTGCGGACCTGCGCGACAACCAGGCAATTGCCAGTGTCAGGGCAGACCGGCAGCTTGCCGGCGCCGCGGGCGAGGCGAAGCGCTCGGAGCGTTCCATGATTACGTCGAAAGCCGGCACGGGCAGCGGCGGCATCAACACGGCGACGATGAGCCGCGACACGGGCGGTGCCGGTCTGAACACGGCATTGGCGACAACGGCCGTATCGAGCACCGTCGCTGGACTCGCGTCCGCGCCGCTGGTCGACCGTCCCGATGCGATCGACGCGCCGGCGCGGAGCCGTGAAGAGATCGAGATGGTCTTCGATCAGAACAAGGGCGCGATCTACGCGCTGTATAACCGTGCCTTGCGCCGTGACCCGAGCCTGCAGGGCAAGATGGTACTGCGCCTGACGATCGAGCCCTCCGGTTCCGTGTCGATGTGTGAGATCGTGACGAGTGAGATCGAGGATCCGGAACTGCAGCGCAAGCTGGTCAGTCGCATCAAGTTGTTCCGCTTCGAAGCGAAAGACGTCGCGCGCATCACGACGACGAAGCCGATCGACTTCTTCCCGGCCTGACACGGTCGGCCTTCAGTCAGGCAGGTATTCGTGCAGCGCCACGCCGGCGTATGCGGGCCAGGCCGACCAATGCCTGATCAGCCGCGGCAATAGCGCATCGAGTCTTTTCGTATCACCATGGAAGGTCGTTCGACTGGCCGGAACCGGCGATTCGTGCGAGCGGGCGAAAGCAGGGCCGTGCGGATTCTCGGCAGGGAATCGCCGCAGCAGTAAAGCCGTCTCTCCGCCGATGTCGACTTGCCACAGGCGCCCGATTCGGCTCGGTCGATAACTTCGCAGTGTCTGATTCTCGAGCGGGCCGGCCTCCAGTGCGATCCGTACGAGACGCTCATGCCTGTGACCCCATTCAAGATATGGCAGCGCATTCGCGACGATTTGCTGTGGCTCGGTCCGATAGTTCATCACGGTAATGCCGTCCACGTAGTCCGCCATCGCATCGATGACGGGTTCGGCATCCAACTGCAGTTCCGCCCACCAGAACGGCACGGCCGCCTCGAGCGGCACCGACGCAATTTCGCTTAGATCGCGCAGCGTTTCGAGGTATGCCGATAGCCAGCCATCTCTGTCCAAATCGAATCCGCGTATCAGGTAAGGTTCGATGTCGTACTGAATTCCATGCAGCCGCTGATCTGCCGGTCGGTCTGAATTGAACGTGACGAAGGCACGCGCGCGGTGCCGAAAATCACTTTTGCCCTCCGGTGTGATTGCGGCAGGATCGCCCTCGACGGCCCAAACGTCGATGGCGGAATCGGACGCGACTGCGATGAAGCGGGCCAGGGCATCGGAATGAGCGACGCGTGAGGGAGACCCCGTGAGCGGAACCGACACGTATACGGTCGTCATGCCGGCAGCTTTGAGTTGGCGGACCAGGGAGGCCGGATCGCTCAGCCACCGTCGATGACGCCATATCCAGGTTGCCCGCCCTTGCGCGCGCGCGTCGTCGGCCGGACGCAATACCAGTCGTTGTATCGTCAGTTCCGCGCGATTCGTTGGGCACAGGATGCTGAATGCGTGTCGGCCCGGCATTTCGATCGTCGGCAGCATGAATTTGGTTGTATCCCACGTACTCACTTTCGGTAGCGAGCCGATCAGTCGCGGCGACTCCTGTCGAACCTGATCGGGGTCTGAAAATCCGAATCGAAAGTCCGCGTTGGACTTGTAGGCGATGTCGGCCGACAGCTCCGCACCCGCTGGCTGTCCCCGATCTCGTATGCTTAGCAGTACGCCGGCCGGCTGGGAGCCATCCCTGCAGGAAATCGCCACGCCTTGCGGCCCCGACTGCGCGAGCACACGCTCTTCGATGCCGAAGGTCGTGATATCGAGCATCTGCAATAGATCTTCATCGACGGGCCATGCCCGCTCGAGCTCTTGCGATGGCGGTTGATCCTTCGTGGCAGGAATCACTTCGCTGACGAGGAATTCCGAGTTATTCATGGTTCCGAGCAGCCCGACACCTTTTTCCATATGCTCCGCGACGGTTGCAGGGATCAGCGCAAACCATTCGACGTCGTCCCGTCGCGCGGCAACGTCGATGGACGAGCATTCATCTTCCGAGATGTCGGCGATCCGCAGACTCCGTTGCGTACCATCGGGCTGCAGATACGGCCGTTCGTCGTCAGCCCCACCGTCGCACAGGATAAGCTGGTCGGCGAGCGCCGACGCACTCACCGCCAAGGAGGACAAGAGGGCAGTCAGTGTGGCGATCATGGCGTTCATCGAATTTTCCTGAATACCAATTCAATCTGCCCATCGAATTCTTGCAGCACGACGCGCTCCGCCTGGACGGACGCGATTGCATCGTGCTGCGGTAGCACGAGTTCGAATCCGGCGGGTATTTCCAGCGTCAGGCCGGAGATGATCATTGGCGCGTGAACGCGGACGCGCAGCGTTCGCTGATCGAGCCAGGAGTCGATCGCAACCGAGTCGCGAGCCTGCCACCATTTGCCGAACTCCGAGATCGATCCGAACCATGCAATCGACTTGAGCTCTGAAATCAGTGCGCGCTGAAATTCCAGTTTCTCGCCGGTTACGTTCGGATGTATCAGCAATACGAAGTTGCCGCCGTAGCGGGCAATCTTTCGCGCCACGTCAATGGCCTGATCCAGCCGATCCGGCAACGCCGGCGGACGTTCGTCTTCTATCGTAACGGGGAATTCCCATACGTCGACCTGCGCATCCCCGCCACGTTCGTGATTGAGCCGATACGGCAGATGGGACAAGACATTGTTGGCCGTGATTGTCGAGTCGTAGGCAAACCCCGTGGCGTCCAGCGCCTGTGCCAGGGAGAATGGATATTCCAGATAGCCGGCGCGAAATGACACGACGGGCTCGCCGTCGGAAAAATGATCGAGCAGGAACTTGCTTACCCGCAATTCGCCCATCACCGTGCCGTCATAGGTCGATCTCTCCTCGTACACATACGGTACGTATTCCGGGTAGCGTTCCCTGCCGGTACCCAGGGGAAAGCGCGAAAAAACCTTCGAGTGCGACACGGAGTGACTGGCGATCTCCATGCCCAGTTCGGACAGGCTGTTAAGATGGTCGACACTGCGATCATTGAAAAAGATCTCGTCGTTCCAGTCCCTGACATATTTCGTCTGGATGAAGTACGTGGCCGTTACCCCGAGTTCGCGTTCCATTCGGGCGTATTCCACGGAGTTGGCCAGCGATTCGTTGTAGTCGATGTCATGCGTGACGTTGACGGACAAAGATTTGTTCCATGGTACGGGCTGGAGCGTGACCGCACCGGGTTCTCCGCGACGGTAGAAATTCCGAATGAGCCGCAGGATGACGTCCAAACTCGGTTCGAAGACGTTCACATATGCCGGCGCGACGCCTTCCAGTCGGTATCCGTGCGCTTTCTGGAGCAGCAAGCCGGGGTCGAAACCCAACGCATAAGCGTGGCCGCCACTGTATTCACGCCACGTCACGGCGGCCGCACCGTTCGCATAGGTGGCAAGTGCCGGGTTTCGAGTACCGAGGTATTCGTGAGCGCCAATGGTCTTTTCCCGATGCGTCGCCGTCGCGATACGGATCTCGCGTTCTTCCGGCGTCGTAAAGTCGGCCGCCAGTGCGTGTTCCGGATCGAAGCGAACGACGGTATGCTCGCGGGTCGCGCGAACGTCATCGAAGCCAAATACCTTCTGCAAACCACCACCCAGCACGTTGACACCGATCAGCGTACCGCCGTTCCTGACATGTGCTCCCAGAGCTTGCAACGAGCCCGCCGCGAGCACACGCCCCGAGATTCTCGGATACGCCATTACGACCTGGTGCTGTAGTGCCCGCTGCGGGTCGTCGGTAATGACGAACGGGATGCCGACAGACTTGAGTCCGTGTGCGAGGCTCAGCCATGCCGAGTCGGGGTCCGTCAGCAGAATAGCGAGGCGCGAGGTTTCACCCGAAGAAAACTCTTCCCAGTGCGTGATTTGCGGAACCGGGATGACCGAGTCATGCGCGGGGCCCGCGACGCCCTCGAACACATAGACATCCCCGGATCGCAGGTAGAATTTGCCGAGGATCGTCGGGTCGATCACCGCAATCGCGGTGAACGCCAACAGCGCCGACAGCGCCGCAATGATCCCCCAGCGAATGACAGACTGCATGGCCACTCAGCTCTTGGCGTCTTGGGACCAGGCGGCACTGCGTTGCATATCGCCCCATTTCGCTTTCCCACCCATGAGCCACTGCAGTAATCCCATGAGCCGCCAGATGGCGACCAGCTGTCGGTAACCGAAGTTCTCGATGATTGCGGCGCCGAACAACCGCAGCGTATTGCCGATGCCTGGATACATGTGAAATGAAATCTCTTCCAGAAACAGTGCGCTGGTGGATAGGACCATGCCGAGACAGATTGCGCAGAGCAGGAATGCGACAAAGGCCTCGTAGGAGACCCAGCCGTTCCAGAACGCAATGCCAATGAACAGGTAGCCGCTGACTTCGAGCAGTGGTCCAAGAAACTCGAATACGAACATGAACGGAAATGCCAGCCAGCCGACCGCACCGCCGCGCCGGTTGAATAGCAGGCTGATATTGAGGGTCAGACTTTCAGCGAGTCCTCGCTGCCAGCGCCTTCGTTGACTGCCGAGCACGCGCAAGCTCTCGGGTGCCTCGGTCCAGCAGATCGGATCCGGTACGAAGGCGATTCGATATTTCCGCCGCTGCTCTCTCATCTTGCGGTGAATGCGCACGACGAGTTCCATGTCCTCGCCAACCGTATCGGTTCTGTACCCGCCGACGGATACGACGACTTCCTTTCGGAACACGCCGAATGCGCCCGATATGATCAACAGCGCGTTCAGCGGCGACCAGCCCAGGCGCCCGAACAGGAACGCACGCAGATACTCGATGGTTTGAATAACGCCGAGCGTGGACTTCGCGAGGCCGACTTTCTCCACGAAACCGTCGCGGACTTTGCAGCCATTGGCGATCCGGACCGTTCCGCCGCACGCTACCATCGTCGGGTCGTCCAGAAACGGTTGCAAGACTTTGTAAAGGCTGTCGGGTTCGAGCACGGAATCCGCGTCGACGCCACAGAACAGCGGGAAGCGTGCACAGTTGATACCGGCATTGAGCGAGTCGGCCTTGCCGCCGTTTCGCTTATCGATTACGCGAATATTTGGATGCCGCGTGGATACATAGATCGTATTGACTTGCTGAGTCTCGATGCGCTTTCGGTATACCTCGGGAAACGCGACGAGTGAAAACTCGCGAATCAGGATGTCGAGCGTCTCGTCCGTCGAACCGTCATTTATCACGATGATTTCGAACTGTGGGTAGCGCAACTGCAACAGCGCACGAACCGACGCGACGATCGTCGCTGCTTCGTTGTATGCCGGGACGAGTATGCTGATGGGTAGTTCGTAGTCGGAATAGATTTTCGGCAGGCTGTCGACGCTGCGGGCCTGAAAATAGTCGCGCATGCCGATAATCGACATCACGTTCAACATGATGTATCCGCAATTCAGCAGTACGAAATAGGACAGAAATGTCCATTGCGCAGCGATCAACAGGTCCTGAACGGTCATGCTACGGCTTGCTCCGCCATGATCTGGTTCAGCATGTCACGGCTGAACGGATCCTCCAGTTCGTCGCGAATACCCTCGAGTTGATCGTGGCCGATCTGGGGCAACTCGGACAGTGCCTGTGCCGCACGGTAACGCACCCACCACTCCGGATCCGACAGCAGGTCAATCAGAAGTTCGCTGTCTTTCTCGTCGCCTATTCGGCCGAGCACGGTCGCGGCGCGCATGCGGATGTGCCACCGCGGATGCCGCGCAAGTTCCCGTACCTGCGGCAGTTCGAGCGGACTGTTGGAAACCTGGAGGCACGCGCCGGTGACGCGGTCGTCGACGTTCCGCCTCAGCAACCTGCTGATTACCGTTGCCGCCACGGGTTTGAAAATCATCGGCAGATAGGCGATCAGCTTCTCGGCATGTTCGGGTGGACTTTCGAGTATGGCATCGCGCAGCGGCAGCGACACGGCGGAGGCGCCGGCCTCGTGGAGGACGCCGGCGACGCGTGCCCCGGCCCAGTCGTCGCGCTCCACGATTCGCGGCAACAGCAACGGCACAGCCCGATCGGGGTCGATATTGCAGAGCGCTTTCGCCGCCATCAGTGACAGGAGCGGATTTTCGGAGTCGAGCGATGCCTCGATCGATCCCCATGCAGCGAAATCTTCGAGGTGTCCCAGCGTGATGATCCCCATCAACCTGTCACCGAAAGAGCTGTCCTCGCCGAGCATGCTCCAGGCAACCCGATCCAGACTCAGTTTGTAGCCGGCTCGCGTCAGAGTATTCCTGGCGACGCCCTGGAGACAGTCATGGAGTACGTTCCATTCGTTCAACAGCAGGCGTAGCTCGGCATTTTTCTGCGGGCGCATGTCGGGAAGCTCGCGATCCAGATCCGGATCGAGGCCATGAATCGCGATTTTTGTCAGCAGCGGGCGCCATGTTGCGATGAATTTTGCTTCGACCTTGCGGTGTGCGATCAGCCGCAGGCGCAGGTACACGACGGTGCAGAACAACACCAGTGCGATGCCGATTGCGAACAGGCTGCTGTATAGCGCGAATACGACGAAAGAATCAGAACTGCCGGCGAAGTCCAACACGGACACCTCCCCGTCGATATGCGTCGCCTTGTTCGTGGAAAATCACCTCCCACGAGACGCCCCAGACCGGGCTCATCCAATGCAGGCCAGTGAGGACGGCCGACAGGGTATCGCCGGTGATGAACAGCCCGTTGCCGACGCTCTCGACTTCCTTGCCGAAGGCGAACAGGAAACCGATTCGACTTTTGTCGCCGTAATAGCGGTCGAAGCGAAACTGATTGGCGAAAGTGGGATCAGCGTCTTCGAGCTTGCTCCAGTAGACGGTCCAGCCGGCGTAGTAGTTCTTCCAGTAGTAATCGCCCGTCAGAGTCAGCATGCGCACATGATTGGCCGCATATTCCGAATGCCGGATACCGACCTGCATGCCGAGACCGTATTCGATCGGCCGCTGCAGCTGCCCGGCGATCGTCCACTTCGGCAGCACCACGGCGCCGGGCGCCAGGCTGGCGTTGGTCGAAACGGTCCATGCGTCGCCGACCGGCCAATACACGCCGCCGGAGACTTCGTGGTCGGTTTCGTCGAAGCGCTCGGTCTGCCGAAGCTGGCCATACACGCTCTTTCTCGATCCAAGGCGTCGACCGCCGTGGACGTAGAGACTGCTCCAATCCGGGAGGTTGTTGCTGAGCTGCTGGACGGAAAATCCGCCTTCGACGTGATTCGACAGCAGCGAGAGCTGCACGGGGCTTAGTACCGCCGTGATGGATGTTGGCTGGCGGAAACCCGGCCAGTCGCTGTCCGCGAAGCGTTCACGCGCGTCGAGCCGCAAGGCCTCGAGTTCGCCGTCGCGCCCAGGATCATCGATGGCTTGGAGCGCCTGGATCTCGAGTCTCCAGACCGCTTCGTAGTGCGGCGCAGATTCCCGCGCTCGCGCGAGCAAGGGCAACGCGTCGACGGGCCGGCCGCTCCAGACCAGTACCTGAGACTTGCCCAGAAGATAGTCGGCATTGCCTGGACCACTGAACAGCAATTCATCGTATTGCTCGAGAGACTCCGTCCAACGCTGCTCCCATGCGAGGACTCGCGCATACAGGAAACGCGCATTCTGGTCGCCGGGTTCGGTCGCGAGATGGCGGTCGAGCTTCGCGATGGCGGCGCCGCGTTCACCGGCGTCGAGATCAGCGTGCACCGTCTCGACGACATTGTCACCCGCCGCCGTGGCCATGATCGACAGCAGCAAGGGCAGCAGCCAGAAGCAGGAGCGCAATTCGACGCCACCAATCAAGACGCGGCCCTCTGATTTGCGTAGATGCTGACGTGCCGCCTGACGCGAGCCATCAGTTCGCCGGGGCTATACGGCTTGGTTACGTAGTCGTTGGCGCCGGAATCGAGTCCGCGAACGATTTCGGACTCCATCTTTCGCGCGGTCAACACGATGACCGGCACCTCGGACCAGTCCGCATCCAGCGGCTCATTGCGGATCAGGCGTAGCAGTTCGTAGCCATCCTTATAAGGCAGCACGAGTTCGAGAATGACGATGTCGACCGGTTCGTTGTCCCGGATAAACGCGTCGGCTTCGCGGCCGTCGGTACAACCGACGACGTCGTACCCTTCCCGCGACAGCATGAAGTCGAGCAGGAACAGCACGTGCTCGCTGTGCTCGACTATCAACGCCTTTGGCCTGCAATTGCCTCCTGACATATCCCTTGCTTTTCACGTAAAAAAGAGAGGCCGTCACAGCCGCGCAGGCGGCCGTGCCTATACAAGAGGTTTATCGGCAATCAGACCGGAAGACCGTAGTGATCAGGTCTCATTTAGGTGCGCGACGAGGATAAATCGCGCCAAATATCGCTATAAATGGTTAAAAAAGACCATTAAAATTGGACATAGAGTGTTTCCAGCGACCGGCCGCGGCGCCATCAGACGGTAATGCATGTACCGCCCTCGCGGGTCAGCGCTCGCTGCACGAAGAGCCGAATGCGAAGCAGCTGTAGCAGCGATGATGCTGCATGCGGATTCGCTGGCCGAGTGCCTCGACGAGGGTGCCGCCGAGG
>CAZISL010000241.1:0-12090 GCA_964541975.1 uncultured Chromatiaceae bacterium
GTCATGGTCGTTCGCGAGAAGCGTGCGGAAATTGCAATCCTGAGGACGATCGGCGCTTCACCCATGGTCATTCTGAGAATCTTCATGTCGCAGGGCGCGTTGATCGGGCTCGTCGGCACCGGCCTCGGTGTTGTGCTCGGAATCGCCATTGCTGCGAATATTGCCTGGATCGTCGCGCTGCTGGAGCGCCTGCTGGGCTTCCGTTTTCTCGCGCCCGACGTCTATTTCATCAGTGATTTTCCGAGCCAGATCAGGGTCGGCGACGTCATTGAGATAGCAGTCATCGCATTCCTGCTCGCATTCGTGTCGACGGTCTACCCGGCATGGCGCGCGGCGGCTATAGCCCCGGCCGAGGCGTTGCGCCATGAGTAACGATGCACCGCTGGTCTGCAGAGGGCTGATCAAGCGTTTTGCGGAAGGCAATGACGAGCTCCTGGTGCTCAACGGTGTCGAGTTAACGGTAGCGGCCGGTGAGCGGCTCGCGATCATCGGTGAGTCGGGCGCCGGCAAGACGACGCTGTTGCAGTTGCTGGGCGGACTGGATGCGCCGACCGCAGGCAGCGTGACGATTTACGGCCAGGACATGGCGGGGCTTAACGGCCGGGAGCGCGGCGAACTGCGCAATCGCTCGCTCGGCTTCGTCTACCAGTTTCATCACCTGCTACCGGAGTTCACGGCGCTGGAGAATGTCGCGATGCCGCTGCTGCTGCGCCGGGAGTCGCTGAGCGAGGTTCGTGATCGTGCCGCCCAACTGCTCGAACGTGTCGGCCTGGGTGAGCGTTTGACGCATCGTCCTGGCGAATTGTCGGGCGGCGAGCGTCAGCGTGTCGCGGTCGCGCGGGCGCTCGTGACAGAACCGGCCGTCGTATTGGCTGACGAGCCGACGGGCAACCTCGATCACAAGTCCGGAGACCTGACGCTCGAGTTGATGCTTGACCTGAATCGGGAAACCGGCGCCAGCCTGGTGCTGGTCACGCATTCGCACGAGATCGCCCGACAGATGGAACGTGTACTTGAGCTCAGCGATGGCGTGCTCAAGGATGTGAGCGGTACGTTCGAGTCGTCCGCCGCCTAGCGTCCGTCCCGGGCGTGGCGTCGCTTGAAGCGCGCGGCCACCATTAGCCGCCACAGGACGCTGACCAGCACGTACCCGGTCGAGGCGACGAGCGTTGCGGCTATGAATGAGCCGAGCATCAGCGGCTTGCCGATCGCGATGAAGTTGCTCGATACCCAGTCCCACGATAGCGCGATCTGAAACGGCTGCGGCGGGATGTCCAGAATCAGCCTGCCCAGGCTGTAGGTCGAGTAGAAAATCGGTCCCATCGTGACCGGATTGGTGATCCAGGTCGTAACCGCCGCGATCGGTACGTTCACACGCAGCAACAGCGCCAGCAGAATCCCGAGGACCGTTTGCCCGGGCAGCGGCAGCAGGGCCACGAACAGGCCAATCCAGATAGCGCCCGCAACACTGCGTCGGCTCACGGACAGAAAGGTCGGGTGCCGGAACAAAGCATTGAACGGGCGCAGGTACCTCGGCGGTTCTTTCCGTAGATAGCTGCGCGAAACACGCCTGAAGAATCGTCGGGGCATTTCTTAGTCTGTCTTCATCATCGGCTGATTGGGCGAGCGCGGTGCGGGTAAGCGGGCGGCGGAGCGAACCGCCATTATCCAGTTTCCGCGCGAAATCGAAATATGTTTCGAGCGGCACTGCTGGTCATCGTTTACGGATGCGCGATTCGCGTTGTCCCGGCGTTGCCGGCCATTCTGATTCAGCCGCTGTCGCTCGCGGTCGCCATCCCCCTCACCTGGTTGTTAGGCGGCTCGCGTGCCACGATCGCCGTCGCCACCATTGCATGGTCGATCTTCAACATCGAGTGGGGCCTGGAAGCGCGACTTTCGCCCAGTCTCGCCGGCGCGGATATCTTCCTGACCGGCACCATTTGTGATTTTCCCCGCGAAGATGGGCGGGCCAAGCGCTTTGTCTTTGTTCCGGACCGTGCTGCGAGCCACGGGCCATTCCCGTCGCGACTCTATCTCGCATCCTACGATGCGCTCAGCGGCAACCTCGCCGGCGGTCAGCGGTGGCGCCTGAAGGTGCGCCTCAAACAGCCGCGCGGTCTGAGTAATCCCGGCGGGTTCGATTTCGAGCGCTGGGCGCTGGAGCACGGTGTTGGCGCGACCGGCTACGTGCGGCGTTCCGCAGTGAACGCACGCCTCGC
This sequence comes from uncultured Chromatiaceae bacterium, assembly GCA_964541975.1. Taxonomy (GTDB): domain Bacteria; phylum Pseudomonadota; class Gammaproteobacteria; order Steroidobacterales; genus SMWD01. Next base: position 2,220 of record CAZISL010000241.1, read on the forward strand.
GCCTAGCCGGGCGGCATGTCCGACGATCGCCTTGCGGCAGGCGATTGCGAGCGGTATCGAAAGGGCGCTGGACAACAAGGATACGTCACGGTTCCTGCTGGCGCTGGCGATCGGCGCACGCCACCGGATATCGCAGGATGACTGGAGCGTTATGCGTCGCACCGGGACGGTGCACCTGATGGCGATCTCGGGCTTGCATGTTGGCCTCGTAGCCGGGCTGATGTGGTGGCTGGGACGCGGGCTTGCATCCGCGGCCCTATTGGCCGGAGTTCACTGTTCGATATTGACCTCCGCCCGATCGCTCGCGGTCACCGGTGCGCTCGTTTACGCAACGCTGGCCGGTTTCGCCGTGCCGACATTGCGTGCATTCGTCATGGTCACCGTTGTAGCGGTTCTGACGAGTTCGCGGCGGACGGTAGGTGCCTGGCAGGTTCTCGCGACCGCCGTCGTCGCAGTCAACTGGGTCGATCCGTTCGCGATGATCGGTTCGGGATTCTGGCTGTCTTTCGGTGCCGTGGCTTTCCTGATGCTCGCGGCGCTGGCGGTCCAGACGGATCCCAGCACGAATAACGCGTCGTCGCCGGGGCTCGCGGTTTCGCGGTTGCGGTGGATGGTTCGTGCGCAGCTTTCGCTGAGCGTTGGTCTGGCGCCACTGGCCTTATCGATCTTCGCAGAAGTTTCGCTCATATCCCCGATCGTGAACCTGCTGGTCGTGCCGGTGTTCGCCTTTGTCATCGTCCCGATGACGTTGCTGGGTACCGCCATGCTCGCGTTTGGAGACGGGCTCGCGGCTCCCGTTCTGAATGTGGCCGCGTGGACGCTCGGCTACGGATTCGATCTGCTCGCGCCTGTGTCCGCGTGGTCCGCGTCGGCGCTCCAGGCAGCGATTCCCGGGGCCGGCTGGCTCGGTGCCGCCTGCCTCTGCGCGTTATGCATGGCATGGCCAGCTCCGCTACGGTGCCGAGGTTTGGCGGTTGTGGCGGCTGGGATTCTGGCCTGGCGCATCCACGCGCTTCCGGTGCCGCAGTTGCGGATCGTCGTCATGGACGTGGGCCAGGGACTTGCCGTGCTCGTGCAGACTCCCGACCATGCCTTGCTGTATGACGCCGGGCCGGCGTTTGGGCGCCGTGATGCGGGTCAGTCGGTCGTCCTGCCGGTACTGCGCGGTCTTGGAATTGGTCGACTGGACGTAGTGGTCGCTTCGCATGGAGACAACGACCATGTCGGCGGGTTGCAGAGCGTGATCGATGCATATCCGGAGGCCGTACTGATCGCGACCGATTCGTTCGGGTTGATCGCGCGAAATTCCGAGGTCTGCGCGGCGGGCATGCGCTGGCAATGGAATGACGTCGAATTTCGCATTCTCGCTCCGCATGGATCCGGGGCACGCTCAAACGGAAGCGACAATGATCGCTCGTGCGTCCTGTCGGTTGTGGCGCCACGGGGGTCGTTGTTGCTGCCGGGTGACCTCGAGCGGAGGGCGGAACTCGATCTCATCGCAGCGGGTGCGCTGCATCCATACGATATCGTGGTCGCGCCTCATCACGGCAGCGCAACGTCGTCGTCCCAGCCATTCATCTCCGCCGTTGCGCCGCGCTACGTTGTGTTCGCAACTGGTTATCTCAACCGCTGGGGGTTTCCCGAAGAGCGGGTTGCGCGGCGATGGAGCCGCGTGGGCGCCTGTCCGCTCGATACCGGAGTCGACGGCGCACTCATGTTCGAAGTGCACCTGGAACACGGTTTGCGCCCGGTCGCTCGCCATCGTGATGACTCGCGCCGCATCTGGAGCGCCGAGACTCCGAAAGCGCGCACGTGCGCGCCGTCGACCTCTACAAATTAGCATGACTCCCGGTTATAGTGGCGCGGGTGCGAATCAGGGAAACTTGCGTAAATGCTGGAGATCGTAAAGTCCGGTGGATGGTTGATGCTGCCCATCATTATCTGCTCGATCATCTCGGCGGCAATCATTCTCGAACGACTGTGGACGCTGCAACCGGGGCGCGTGCTGCCCAGGAATCTGACGCGCCAGGTCTGGGAATGGGTCAGTAAGAATCAACTCAACCACACGCATATCGAGTCGCTGCATAACGGATCGCCGCTGGGCGAGATCCTGGCCGCGGGACTCGCGAATCGACACCGCGAGCGTGAAGTCATCAAGGAGAGCATCGAGGACGCCGGCCGTCAGGTCGTGCACGATCTCGAGCGGTTCCTGAATTCGCTCGGTACCATTGCGGCTATCACGCCGCTGCTGGGATTGCTGGGCACGGTGATCGGCATGGTTAAGGTTTTTGCGGCGATCACGACGCATGGCGTCGGCGATCCGACCGTTCTGGCGGGCGGGATATCCGAAGCGTTGATTACCACCGCGGCGGGATTGACCGTCGCGATTCCGTCGTTGATCGGCTACCGCTACCTGCGCGGCCGGGTCGACGCGCTGGTGGTGCGGATGGAGAAAGAAGCCGTGACGATGGTCGAGGCGCTGATGCGCAAGCAATACATGGATACCCTCGGGGAGCGCGATGAAGTTGCGGCAAGGCACGCGCGCTGAGCCCGAGATCAACCTGACGTCGTTGATCGACGTCGTGTTGCTGTTGCTCGTGTTTTTTATGGTCACAACGAGTTTCGTGCGCGAATCCGAGTTGACGATTCGTCTTCCCGAGGTGTCGGATTCCGCCGGCCAGCCGATGGAAACGACCGAGCTGGACGTTACCGTGACGTCCAAGGGCGCCTATTTCGTCAACGGGCGGGCCCTGGTCGACAGCCGGCCGTCGACGCTGCGAGCGGCGATCATGAAACTGACATCGGGTCAGGAGGGCGTGCGGGTGTCGATTACGGCCGATGCCGAGGCGAGTCACCAGTCCGTCGTTACGGCGATGGACGTCGCCGGCAAGCTGGGTTTCAAGGACATCAGCATCGCGACGATTGCTACGCAGGGCGATCGAGAGTAAGCCACCCGGTGTCCAACCAGAATCAACCCTCGCAGTCGCGGAATGACCCGGCTGCGAACCTGACGCCCGCGATCGTCTACCGTCGTCTGTTGTCGCTCTGCAAGCCGTACTGGAAAATTTTCGTCGTGGCGGCACTCGCGATGGCCCTCTATGCGGCCACGGATACCGGTTTCGCTTACCTGATGAACAACCTGATACAGGTCCTTGATCCCGAGGGTCTGACCGAAGAGCAGGAACTCATTCGTCAGTATCTGCCCGTCGCGATCGTGGGTCTTTTCATTATTCGCGGTCTCGTCGCGTTCGTATCCGCATATTGCCTGGGATGGATCGGACGGCACGTCATCCGCGTTTTGCGCGGCGAGGCGTTCGGCAAGTTCATGACGCTGCCCACGCCGTATTTCGACGAACGGTCGGCTGGTGAGATGCTGTCGAAGCTGACCTTCAACGTCGAGCAGGTCGCGGAAGCCACGTCGACTGTCGTGACTGTGTTCATCCGCGACACGCTGACGGTGATCTGTCTGCTCGCTTACATGGTGTATCTGAGCCCCCCGTTGACCGGTATTCTGCTCGTGACCGCTCCCCTGATGGCGATCGTGATCGCGTTCCTGAGTCGCTTGTTCCGGCGCCACAGCTCGCGCATTCAGACGTCGATCGGCGATGTCGCGAAGATCTCCGAAGAGGCTCTGCAGGCGCATCGAATCGTCAAGATTTTTTCCGGTCAGGACTACGAGCGCAGTCGCTTCGGTGACGTTAACCACAAGAACATGCGGTTGAACATGCGGCTGATCGTGACGCGCTCCGGCGGCGACGCGTTGACGAACCTGGTGATCGCGCTCGGCGTTGCGGGCGTCATCTACTTCGTCATGTTCGGATCGGTCCGGCCGCCGAACCAGGGCGACCTCGTAGGTTTCATTACGGCGATGGTCTTCCTGCTGCGTCCAATCCGCCAGCTGACGAACGTCAACGTCGCTATCCAGCGAGGCATCGCCGCGGGCGCCAGTATTTTCGAGTTGCTCGATGAGCCGGACGAACCTGATTCGGGTACGTTCGAGGCCGATCGCGTGAATGGTCGCGTTACATTCAGCAACGTCGATTTCACGTATGCGGTGGAGAAGGGCGCGGTATTGCGCAATATCGATCTCGATGTCCCGGCGGGCGAGACGCTCGCCATCGTCGGGCGGTCAGGGAGTGGCAAGTCGACCCTCGTCAGCCTGCTGCCGCGTTTCTACGATCCGACCAGCGGCCGCATACTGATCGACGACCACCCGGCGAACGACTATCGATTGGCCAACCTGCGCGATCAGATCAGTTTGGTGAGCCAGGAGGTCGTGTTGTTCAATGACACGATCGCCGCGAACATCGCATACGGGGGGCTCGCCGATGCGAGCGCGGCGCAAATAGAGGAAGCCGCGCGCGCGGCGCACGTCAGCGAATTTGTCAGCGAGTTGCCGAACGGTCTCGAGACGATGGTCGGCGATCGCGGTGTCCTGTTGTCCGGAGGGCAGCGTCAGCGCATCGCTATCGCCCGTGCGTTATTGAAGAATGCGCCAATCCTGATCCTGGACGAAGCGACCTCGGCCCTCGATACGGAGTCCGAGCGTCACATTCAGCATGCGCTACAGGAACTGATGCAGAACCGCACGACGTTCGTCATTGCTCACCGGTTGTCGACGATCGAAAGCGCCGACCGCATCATCGTGATGGCCGCTGGCCGTATCGTCGAGCAGGGGACACATGCGGAGTTGCTGGCAATCGACGGGCACTACGCGACCCTGCATCGCATGCAATTCCGGGATGAGTCGGCTTAGCAACAGCTTCGCGCGGCGCGTCGAAGCCGTCTGGTACGCGGACCAGCCGATCGCGCTGCTGGTGCCGCTCGCATGGCTGTTTCGCCTGGTGGTCTGGTTGCGGCGCAGGGCCTACGACCTCGGCCTGTTGCGGCGGCATCGCTGCGGTGTGCCGGTCGTGGTCGTCGGTAACATCAACGTCGGCGGCGCGGGAAAGACGCCGCTCGTAGGGTGGATTGCCAATCGGCTACAGGGTGTCGGCTGTCGCGTGGGCATCCTGAGTCGCGGCTATGGCGGCACGGCCGGGGATACTCCCACACTGGTGTCGCGCGACAGCGATGTCGCGGAATCGGGTGATGAGGCGCTGCTCCTTGCTCACCAGACAGATGCGATCGTCTGTGTTTGTGCGGATCGTGTTGCTGGCGCGCGCATGCTCGTCGAACAGGCCGGCGTCGAACTGATCGTCTGCGACGACGGGCTGCAGCACTATCGCCTCGAACGCGACCTGGAAATCGTTGTCGTCGACGGCTCGCGCGGTCTCGGTAACGGGCAATTATTGCCTGCCGGCCCGCTGCGCGAACCGGCCGCTCGATTGGGGGAGGTCGATTTCATTTTCACCAACGGCCAGTCATCCCTCGACCTCGAGGCGCGAACTTTCACGCTGCGCCCCAATCGCGTGCGCAGCGTGACCGGCGACGACGAGCGTGATCTGTCCGACTTCGATGGCCAGCGGGTCTGGGCCGTCGCCGGGATCGGCAACCCGGAGCGTTTCCTGCGTATGTTGCGCGATCACGGGATCCTGCCGCAGCAGGTGGATGTCCCGGATCACGGCTCCGTAGCGCTCGACGCATTGCGCGCCAGGGAGACGTGGCCAATACTGATGACCGCGAAAGACGCCGTAAAATATCGCACCCGCGCCATCGCAGATGCGTGGTACGTGCCCGTTGACCTCGTCATGCGGCCGGTTGACGAGCGGGCTCTCACGGGTCGCCTGCAGGAATTATATGTTGAAGAGTGAACCCCAATTCAGGATCGTGATCCCGGCCCGCTACGCGTCCACGCGTTTCCCCGGCAAGGCGCTGGCGATGCTGGACGGTCGCCCGATGCTGCAGCACGTGTATGAGCGCTCGATCGCAAGCAATGCCGCGGACGTGATCATCGCAACGGACGACGAACGTATCGCCGTCGCAGCAGGAGGATTCGGCGCCACGGTCGCGATGACGAGCGTGGAGCACGAGTCAGGTACGGATCGGATCGCGGAGGTGGCCGAGAATCTGGGCTGGGACGCTGACGACATCGTGGTCAACGTGCAGGGCGACGCGCCGTTCATTCCGTCGGCGGACATCGGCCAGGTGGCGGGTCTGCTCGATCGCCATGCGACGGCATCACTCGCGACGCTGTGTACGGCGATCGACAACGTCGAAGAATACGAAGATGAACACATCGTCAAGGTCGTGTTCGATCGCTCGGGCCGTGCGCTGTATTTCAGCCGGTCGAGTATCCCGGCGAGCGCCCATGGCCACGACGAGTTGCCCAGCGCCTGGCGCCACGTCGGCATCTATGCCTATCGCGTCGCTGCGCTGCGAACACTGACGCACACGCCGCCGTGCGACATCGAACGCGCCGAAAAACTCGAACAACTGCGTGCCATGTGGCTCGGCATGGAAATCAGGGTCGCCGTTGCGGCGGAGGCGCTGGGTCCCGACGTCGATACGCCCGCCGACCTGGAAATGGCCGAGCGATTCATCGCCGACGGAAAAGGCTAGAATGCTTAGCTGAGTTTCAGACCGAGGTCGCGCCGGATGTCCGAAGAATCGCAATCCACCGTTCATGTTCTGTTCGTCTGCATGGGTAATATCTGTCGTTCGCCGATGGCCGAAGGCGTATTTCGGCAGCGCGTCGAACAACGCGCCGGCGACTTCGCTATCGAAATCGATTCAGCGGGCACACATGGCTATCACGATGGCAGCCCTCCGGACGAGCGGGCACAGGCCGCGGCCACGCGTCGAGGTATCGACATCAGCTCGCTCGCGGCCCGCCGCGTAGCGGCGGAGGATTTCGATCGCTTCGATTTCATCCTCGCGATGGATGCCGAGAATCTCGAGTTCCTGTTGGACTATTCCGGGGCGGAGCATCGCGAAAAAATCAGGTTACTGCTCGACTACTCGCTGACCCGGGAGGGGGGCGAGGTACCTGATCCTTACTACGGCGGGCCAACGGGTTTCGAGCGGGTGCTGGACCTCATCGAAGAAGCCGCCGACCGGCTGCTCGAAGACGTCGTCAACACCGCCGCCAGTCGCGTCGGCTGAATCCGCGCTGGCGGAGTTCAGCGCTCGCGCCGACCGCCTGGATCGTCTTTAGTGTTCGAAGACCAGACCGTGTAGGACTCTCCGGCCTTTGGTTTGGCTGGGGGCGCTTCCCACGGTAGCAGCCGATCCTGAGTCGCGCCGGGCTCCTTCGGTTGCGCGGGCTTGTCCGGATTCGGGGCCTGCTTGGGGGCCTCCGTCCTGGCGGGCGCCGGATTCGCTTCCTGCCGGTTTTCCGGTGTCCGTTGCTGTCGCTCGGCGGCGGGCTTTGGTTGTTGATCGCTTTGCGTTGCTGATTTCGCAGGCGGTTTCGGATTCACCGCGATCGGCTGCGTATCGGAATGGTCTGACGGCCGTCGCTCCGGTTGGGATCGTTGTTCGCCTTTCTGGCCATGCTGTTCTGCCGGTTTGGCATCGGGTTGCGAGCCGGGCTTGCCGGTCGAGACCTTGTCTCCGGATTGCGGGTTCGTCTTGGCCGTCTGCTGATTCTGATCACCGGACTGACCGCCGCCAGAACGACGCCGACGTCGGCCCCGGCGCGACCGGCTGCTCGATCCCTTGGCCTCAGAGGAACCGTCCGCGGCCTGCTTTTGCCCCTGGTTCGCATTATCGGCGCGGGCATTACCTTGCGGCTTTTTCCCGGATCTCGATCGATCGCCGGACTGCTGCTCGGAGCCGCCCCTGCCTTTGTTTTGTCGGTCGCGGTTCTGCGCGCCGCGCCCCTGACCCTGGTTGCCGCGGCGCCCACGGTTGCCGCGCCCACGCGGTTGTTGCGGACGCCGATCGCCTGATCCACTCTGGCTTTTCGTCTGTTTCTCCTGCCGCTTCTCGACGGGTTCCTCGGTTCCCTCGCCGACGAGTGCGACCCAGATTCGACGCAACAAGCCCGGTTTTCTCGCGGTCGGTTGCTGTGGTTCCGGTTCCGGTTTCGCTTTCGGCGGTGGCGCCGGCGTCTTCGGTCCCGTCATCTGTACCGCCGGGACTTCGGGCTTGGCTGGCTCGGTCGACAGGCGCAGCGCCGTCTCGTCCAGCGACTCTTCATTGCTGACGAGGTTGTAACTCGCACCCGTGTTCTCGGGAAGGACCGTCTGATCGTCCCGAACGCGGCGAATGGAATAGTTCGGCGTTTCAAGGTCCGGATTGGCCACCAGGATCACCTGCACCCGGTTGCGCTCCTCGATGTGCCGAATCCAGTCGCGCTTTTCGTTGAGCAGGTACGTCGCGACGTCGATGGGAAGTTGCGAGATCACCTTGGCGGTTTGATCCTTGCGCGCTTCCTCGCCGACCAGGCGCAGGATCGACAGTGCCAACGACTCGACCCCTCGGATATTGCCGATGCCGTTGCAGCGCGGGCAGACCTGGTGCGCCGATTCGCCCAGCGACGGCCGCAGGCGCTGTCGCGACATCTCGAGCAGGCCGAAGCGCGAGATCCTGCCGATCTGCACGCGCGCGCGATCGGGCCGGACGGCGTCGCGCAGCCGGTTCTCGACGTCGCGCTGGTTCTTGGACGGTCCCATATCGATGAAGTCGATGACCAGCAGACCGCCGAGGTCGCGGAGCCGGCACTGCCGGGCGATCTCGTCAGCGGCTTCCAGGTTCGTCGCCAGGGCGGTCGCCTCGATGTCGCTGCCCTTGGTCGCACGCGCCGAGTTGATGTCGATCGAGACCAGCGCCTCGGTGTGATCGATGACGATGCTGCCGCCCGACGGCAGGGTCACGCTGTGCGCGAACGCCGACTCGATCTGGCTCTCGATCTGGTAGCGCGTAAACAGTGGCGTCGAGTCCTCGTAGAACTTCAACTTGTTGCGATTGTGAGGCATCGCGTGGGCCATGAATTCGCTCGCATCCTCGAAGGTGCCTTGATCGTCGATCAGGATCTCGCCGGTCTCCGATGACAGGTGATCACGAATCGCGCGAATAATTGCGTTGCTGTCCTGGAAGATCAGTGCCGGAGCCGGGTTGTCGCGCACGGCGCCCTGAATCGCCTCCCAGACGCCCATCAGGTAGTCGAGGTCCCAGTTCAGCTCGTCGTCCGAGCGGCCCATTCCGGCGGTGCGAACGATGCAGCCCATGCCGTCCGGGATGCTCAGCTTGCGCAGGGCGTCGCGAATCTCGTCGCGTTCTTCTCCGGTGATTCTCCGCGACACGCCGCCGGCGCGCGGATTGTTCGGCATCAGCACGATGAACCGGCCGGCCAGGCTGATGAAGGTCGTCAGCGCAGCACCCTTGTTGCCGCGTTCTTCCTTCTCGACCTGGACGACGATCGGCTGGCCTTCTTTCAGTACTTCGCGGATGTTGAGGCGCGATCCCGCCTGCGGCTCCTTGATGAAGTATTCCTTGGATATTTCTTTCAGCGGCAGGAAGCCATGACGGTCTGCGCCGTAGTTGACGAACGCGGCATCGAGACTCGGCTCAACGCGCGTGATCTTACCCAGGTAGATGTTGGCTTTTCTTTGCGCCCTGGACGGGCTTTCTATATCAAGGTCGTAAAGTTTCTGGCCATCGACCATGGCCACCCGCAACTCTTCTTCCTGAGTTGCATTGATCAGCATTCTTTTCATAAGTCCCTACACAAAATTCATGTTGTAGGGCATCCGGCGAGGGAAGTGTCTGCCACGGCGCTGAGCGCGCCACAGTGCCCACCGCTGCAAGTCGACGAAATATCGACCGGTGCATGCATGTGCGCTTTGTTGTAAATCCAGATCGATCAGCCGTATGCATACAGCAGATCCCTCAAATTCTTAGCGCGACGGGAGAGAAACACTCAATCCGTCAGCCGGTTGCCCTGAAAATAGACCCGCTGCGCGGATCATGACTTTGACGATCGCTG
>CAZISL010000242.1:0-4275 GCA_964541975.1 uncultured Chromatiaceae bacterium
GCCGAACAGGAACACGGACAGCGCGAGCAGCGGTATCAGTACCGCGATCGGGATGACCGCATCGATCAGCGTCGGAGCCCTAGGTTCGTTCATGCCGTCAGAAATACCCGTCTCGCAGTGGGGTTACTATATGCTAATCGACGATATATTTTAGGCGACCCAGGCGGTCGTCGAGGGAAATAAGAATGGCGGGACGACGAGATCGTGCCCGGCGACGCGGGCGCCATTTGATGAACGTCGCGGGCCCCGCGTTCTGCTGGTTGCTGCAGCGATCAGCCGACAAGTTCATGCGCCAAACGGCGCAGTTCCGGGCGCTGAGCGAGTCAACGCTGGACCAGATACTTGAGCTGAACGGCAACACGGCGTTCGGTCGCGACCGGGGTCTGAATGGGTCATCGGCACGCCGGGTCTTCGCTGAGTTGCCGACAACCACTTACGCGGACTACATACCGTACATCGACCGAATTGCGGCCGGCGAACAGAATGTCATGACCGCCGACCCGGTCATCTTCTTCGCGATGACCTCGGGCACGACGGGGCCGCCGAAGATGATCCCCGTCACACGCCGGAAGCGGCGCTTGTCGGTCGCGGGCATGGGGATATCCATAGGCCTGGCGCTTCGCGCCGGCGCCCTCAATCCCATGCGCGGGCCGTTCATGCAGATCATGACCGAGCACCTCAGCGGCACGACGGCGGGCGGCATCCCGAAAGGTGCGGCAACGACGGGGGGGTTCAGGCAATTGGGCGGTTTCGCCGACGCGATAATGTCCTCGCCCGCGGATGTCTTGCGCGTCGCGGACCAGCCCACCTCCCGGTATCTGCACCTGCTGTTCGGCCTGCGCAACGAGCATCTGTGGGCGATCGCCTCGTTCTTCCCGGCGGTCATTCTCTTCACGATTCGGGACCTGCACGAACGCGCCGAGGCACTGCTGCGCGATCTGGCCGACGGCACGATCAGCACCGATCTGGACCTGCCGGCGACGGTGCGTTCGCAGCTTCAGCGTCGGCTGCGCCCGGCTCCCGAGCGCGCGCGTGGCTTGCACAAATTGCTCGAGCAGGACCGCTTCAACGTGGCCGAGATCTGGCCGGACGTCGGCTGCTTGCTGACGGTCTCCGGCGGCGCATTTCATTTCTATGTCGACCAGCTAATGCCGCTGCTCGGCGACGTGCCGATATTCTCGCCGGCTTACATCGCCTCCGAGGGGAACTTCGGTTTCGGGTTCACGCCGGACCGACCCCATTACCTGCTGTGGCCGGCCCTGAGTTACACCGAGCTGCTGCCCACGGAATCCATGGACGATCCCGGGGCGAAACCGATCGCCGCGTGGGAGGCCGAACCGGGGCGAGACTACGAGGTCGTCATCACGACCTGGGGCGGCCTGGTGCGGTACCGGCTAAACGACGTCGTCCGGGTCGTCGAATTCCATGGAGAGACGCCGGTCGTCGAGTTCCTCGAGCGACGCGGGGAGGTCATCAACATCGTCGGCGAAAAGACCGCCGAGCATCACATCGTCGAGGCGATCGACACGGCCAGTCACCTGATCGACGAGCCGCTGGTGGACTACGTCATGGTGCCCGACACCGACCGAACGCCCGCCCGCTATCTACTAGCGATCGAGGAATGGCATGGCGACTGCGAGAACAACCGGAAAGCACGCGCCTTCGTCCGGGCCGTCGACGCGGCCCTGCGCAAGATATGCACGGACTACGACGAGGAGTGCGAGCTGGGCAGCCTGGGGCCCATGGAACTGGTGCTGCTCAGACAGGGCGCCTTCGAGCGCCTGCGCTATAAGGGGATCGCGGCCGGCCGCCCCGCATCGCAGGTCAAGACGCCGCACGTGAGTCGCGATCCGGGCTTATTGCGGCACGAGTTTCAAGAGGAAGTCCTGGCGCGCATTAGCAATTAAAGCGCATGAATGATACGGGCGGGCGCCTGGAATCATTGATGACCGCGTAAGTACGTATTTCCGGTTCGGCTGCGCGTATGGTAAAAAAAAAGAGACCGTAGTCGGGCGCGGTGTTGTGTGATCGAGGGGCAATAAAGGCACCGGAACGCGTTACGAGAACAATAATGTCGAGACGACGAGAGCCTGCCAGGAAACGCGGGCGTCGCATATTGAAGGTTGCAGGCCCAATGGTGACCTGGGCCATGCGGCGCTCGGCCGACAAGTTCATGCGGGAAACGGCGCAGTTCCAGGCAATCAGCGAAAAGATGCTGGAGCTGATCCTGGAGCTGAACGGGACCACGGCGTTCGGGCGTGACAATGGTCTCGACGGGCCGGCGGCGCGACAGGTGTTCGAGACGCTGCCCACGACGACCTACGCCGACTACGTCCCGTACGTCGAGCGCATAGCGGCCGGCGAACAGAACGTGCTGACGGCCGAACCCGTCATCTACTTGTCGACGACGTCGGGCACGACCGGTCCACCGAAGATGATTCCCGTGACGCGACGCAAGATTCGCCTGTCGATCGGTACGCGGGTGACGTCGGTCGGCCTCGCGCTCCGCGCGGGGGTTCTGAAGCCCATGCGCGGGCCGTTCATGACGATCATGACCGAGCACATGGGCGACACCACGTCGGGTGGCGTGCAAAAAGGCGCGGCTACGACGAGCGGGTTCCGCCAACTGGGCAACATGTCCGACCTGATCCAGTCGTCGCCGGTAGAAGTCGCGCAGATCCCTGATCAGGCGGCCGCCCGTTATCTGCACCTGCTGTTCGGTCTCAGGCAAGAACACCTGTGGACGATCATCGCGTTCTTCCCCGCGACGATTCTGTTCGCCATGCGCGATCTGCACGAACATGCCGAGCGGCTGCTGCACGACCTGGCCGACGGCACGATCGACCCGGAGCTGGACCTGTCGGCCGAGGCCCGTGCTCGACTGGAGGAACGCCTGCGCGCGGACCCCGCGCGTGCGCGCGAACTGGGCAAGCTGCTGGAACAGGGCCGCTTCACCGTGTCGAATATCTGGCCGGATATCGGCTCCATCCTGACCGCCACCGGCGGCGCGTTTCACTTCTACGTCGACCAGCTGGAGCCGTTCCTGGGCGGTGTGCCGATGTTTTCGCCGGTCTACAGCGCGTCCGAGGGCACGTTCGCCTTTGGATTCGCGGCGGACCGGCCCCACTACCTGATGGCGCCGACGCTGAGTTACCTCGAACTGCTGCCCACGGAATACATGGACGACCCCGAGGCGAAACCGATCGCGGCCTGGAAGGCCGAACCGGGACGAAGTTACGAGGTGGTCATCACCACGCTGGACGGTTTGGTGCGGTATCGGCTGCACGACATCGTGAAGGTCCTCGATTTCTGCGGTCAGACACCGGTCATAGAATTCGTCGAGCGGCGGGGTCAGGTCGTCGACATCGTGGGCGAGAAGACCGCCGAGCATCACGTCGTCGAAGCGATCGATGCCGCCAGTCATCTCGTCGACGAGCCGCTGGTCGACTACGTGTTGGCGCCGGATACCAAACCGACACCCGCCTGCTACATCCTGGCGATCGAAGAATGGCACGGCGACTGCGAAAATAACCTGAAGGCCCGGGAATTCGTCCAGGCGGTGGACGCGGCCTTGCGCAGGATTGCGCCGGATTACGAAGAGGAGTGTGAGTTGGGCACGCTCGGGCCCATGGAATTGTTGGTACTGCGGCCCGGTGCCTTCGGACGCCTGCGGGAACGGCTAACCGCAGCCGGCGCCACGGACTCGCAGATCAAGACGCCGCACGTGGTCCCCGATCCCGGCTTCATCGAGCGCGAGTTCCGGGAAGAAATTCAATCGCGGGTCGACGTGCGCGAGGTATAAAACGCAGTGCCCCCACCCGCTCGGGCAGTCGGACCGATGCGTACTTCCCCTCATTTCTTTTCGGGAAGCGGCGGTTCAGTAATGATCCGATGGCTTTTTCCGTATCTGAACGGCAGGGGTAGGCGGTGAAATCGACACGTAAGGCACTCGCATTCATTCTGATTACCGTCTTTCTCGACGCGGTCGGCATCGGCGTCATCATTCCCGTGATACCGGCGCTGCTCCAGGAACTGGTTGGCGGAAACCTCAGTAACGTAGCGCTATACGGCGGCTGGCTGATGTTCCTGTTTGCCGCCCTGCAATTCGTCACGGCCCCGATATTGGGGAATCTCAGTGACCAATTCGGCCGCCGGCCCGTCCTGCTGGCCTCGCTCGCCGCCTACGGCGTCGACCTGGTGATCATGGGCGCGGCTCCGACAATCGGCTGGTTGTTTATCGGGCGCGCCCTGTCCGGTGTCTTCGGCGCGACGTAT
>CAZISL010000243.1:0-16987 GCA_964541975.1 uncultured Chromatiaceae bacterium
CATTTCAACAGCGAAGGCTCGGTCACGCGCATCGAGTGATCCCGTGTCTCGGTTCCGCCGGACGACACGGACCGCAGCGACCTAGACGATCAGCGCCCGAATCAGGTCGGCGCCGTAGTAGCGCGTCAGCAGCGTCAGGACGACCGCCAGTATGACGCTCGCGACCGCGACGGCGGCGATCTCCGCCATCAGCAGCCCCGCGACCGCCTGACGCGAACCGCCGATCTTGAACAGCGTAACGCGTTCCCGTTGGCGCAACCGCAGCGACAGCATGAAGACGAGGATGGCCGTGGCCAGCGTGGCCGAACCGACGATGATGACCGCCGCAACTACGAACTGACGAATCGTCAGAATGGTGCCGAGTAATTCCTCGACGACTTCGACGGGCCGAACAACCTGACTCGTTTCTTCGGCGGCTTCGTAACGCCCCTGCAGGATCACACCAGACTTCAGGTCGTGCGGAACGGCCAGCACGGCGGTGATCGGGAAGCCGCTGTTGTCACCGTGGAAATGAAACGAGTCGATATTCTCGTCCGTGATCTCGTTGTATTGAACGACGGACGCGTTCGCGACGATCCGGCTGCCCTCCCGCTTCAGGACCCCCGCCGCGGCCTCGGCAGATTGCAGATCCTGATGCCCATGGCCGAGACCTTCCATGATCCATGAAGTCTTGAGGTCGAGGAATACGGCGTCGTCGTCGGCAGTAAACGACGGCGCGAGGACGCCCGCAACCCGCATTCGGAGCGGGTAGACGCCAGCAAGGTCGAAGACGTTCTCAGGCGACGACACGACTGAATCGCCCGCGCCGACTCCGAGTTCGCGTGCCGCCGACGCACCGAGCACCGCCTCGCCGAGTAACCCCATCATGCGCCCCTCGGCAATCCGCAGATCGCGAAACCCGAAATACTCCAGCGTCGTACCGACGACGGGCTGCCCGCGGACGTCGTAACGCACGTAGAGCGGAATCGGTTCTGCAAGCCCGGATCCCCGGATACGACTTACGTCGCTGAAACGACCGAGCGTCGGAGTATCGGCGTCGAAATACAGCGAACTCAGGACGAGTTCGAGCGGACTGCCCCTGGCGCCGACCAGCAATGGCGTCGCACGTGCGCGAGACGTCAGCTGCTCGGCACTCTGATCGACCAGCACGTTCAGGCCGACCGGCAGATAGATGATCAGCGTGATCGACAGCACCAGTATCGCCGTCTTCCAGCGGTGGAAGGCGACGTAGCGCCAGACCAGGTACAGGAGATCTTTCACGCCGCGGCCCGCCCGGGCACGAGAAACTCGCGAAAATCGAGCACCCGGTCGAATCGGGATAGCAGCTCGTGATCATGGGTGACGGTGATCAACGTTGCGCCGACGGCTCCGACGTAGTCGAACAGAATGTCGAGCACGCGGCCCTTGTTGCCCGGGTCGAGGTTGCCGGTCGGCTCGTCGGCCAGCAACAGCGGCGGCTGCGTGATCAGGGCGCGGCAAATCGCGGCGCGCTGGCGTTCGCCTTGCGACAACCGTCCGGGGAATCGATCAAGCTTGTCGGCGATACCGACATCGTCCGCGATGCCGCGGGCTCGCGCGCGCACTTCGTCCGACAGCGTGAGCGTGGGCGTGATTCGATACGGCAACAGCACGTTGTCGTAGACGGACAGGTAGTCGAGCAGCTCGAACTCCTGAAATACGAGCCCCATATGTCCGATCCGAAAATTTCGCCTGCCAGGATCATCGAGCACATCGATCTGCGTGTCTCCGATATGGATACAGCCCGATGCCGGCTCCAGAATTCCGGCGATGAGATTCAGCAGGGTCGTTTTGCCGGAGCCGCTGGGTCCGACGATTGCCAGCGACTCGCCTTTCGGCACGCTTAACAAAGGCACGCGGAGACGAAAGTCACCGTCGCGGTACCGAAATTCCAGGCCGTCGATCTGTATCATCATTCCGGGGACAGTTTACTTATCTCTTCGTTGTTTGGGGGACAGTGACCTTATCTTGCCTCCGGCTCGCATTGGAGTTGGGGAGATCAGAAGATAAGGTCACTGTCCCCAAAGAAAGTCCCCATAAAAAAAGCGGCCCGAAGGCCGCTTAATAGGGAGTTGCTCGTTATTGTTACGCCGCGCGCTCGATCTTCTTGCGCTCGGCGCGGTTCTTGATTCGCGGAACCTCCTCGATGACCCAGTTGCCGGAGGTACGACGATCCGGGCACGGAATGGCGAATGCCGTATCCTTGCCGTTACGCTGATTGAACTCGTTCAGGTCGATTCGCCAGCCCATATCGTCGAACTTCTCCAGCCACTCACGATACGCCACGATTGCCTTGTCGGCTGGCATCAGCACTTCCTTCGTCGGACTCAATGGAGTCAGGGCCGGGTACAACTCGTCGAGGATCTGGATGTCCTGAGCCGCGATGACCTTGTTGCGGGCGTGAATCGGTCCATCGTGCTTCGGATCCAGCAGGAAGTTGCGCATGTTCAGGAAGAAGATCCTCGTCAGGTTTTCGTCGACCGGTTGCTCGAAGAAGTACTGGCGGAACGCCTTGTCGTCGGTGATGTTGATGTACGTCGGCATGATATTCGGGCCGTACGTGCCGCCACCGGCGAAAACGTCGCTGCGCTCGGTCTTGGAGTCACCCCAGGGTGTGTCCTTGCCGCCGGCGGTCTGGTCGTCCTTCTGCGGCAACGGCGGGGAGTCGAACTTGGCCATGAACCAGAAGCCCCAGCCCTGACGGTGATCTTCGGTGTCATAGGGCCGCACCTTGTAGGTCTCGCGGTTCAGGGTGTTCATCCCATGGGTCGGATGCACGAACTCGTTGTGCGCCGGATCGAGGCCGTTCTCGATCGACCGCTCGTAGTAGTAAGGCACTTCCAGTATCAGCACCTGGTTGGCACGCCAACCTTCCTGATCGAATTCCTCGATGTCGAGCAGCGGCGGCCGCGACTCTTCGGGCTCGTCGCCGAGAAATGCGAACACGATGCCGTACTTCTCCTGCACCGGGTAGGAATCGACTTTCGCGCGAGGGGGAGTCTTCGTTCCGTAGCCGATCGACGGGACGTTCTTGCACTTGCCGTCGCCACCGAATTCCCAGCCGTGGTAAGGACAGACCACACAACCGTCGACGATGCGCGGCGCGGTGCCGGCCGACCATGCGCCGCCCAATGAGCCGCCACGGTGCGTGCAGGTGTCGCTCAATACGCGTGCTTCACCGTCGCCGTCGCGGAACGCGACCAGGTTACAACCCAGGACCTTTTGCTTGACGGGTTCGTCATAGCCGAGATCCTCGCTGCGTACTATCGGGTACCAGAAGTTGATATACATTCTTTCTCATCCTCCTAAAACGATCTTTTTTCTCGGCTGCCGGCGGCACGGAGCACGCGCGACCGGACCATCCTAAACTCGCTAGCTGACCGCCTTCATGTCCGGCGTCGAAGCCTTGCGATTGATGCGACTCGTAATCCGCGGCACTTCCTCGAGCACCCAGTTACCCGAAGTACTCCGGTCGGGGCATGGAATCGCAAATGCCGTGTCCTTGCCGTTGCGCTCGGTGAACGCCTCCCAGTCGATACGCCAACCCTTGTTGTCGAACTTCTCGAGCCACTCGCGGTAGGCGACGATAGCCTTGTCGGCCGGCATCAGCACTTCCTTCGTATTGCTCATCGGCGTCTGACGGGGATTGATATCACCCATGATGTCGATGTCCTGCTGCGCGATCGCCTTGTTGCGAGCATGGATCGGCCCGTCGTGCTTCGGATCGAGCATGAAGCTGCGCATGTTCAGGAAGAAGATGCGCGTGGTCTTGTCGTCGATCGGTTGCTCGAAGAAATACTGTCTGAACTGCTTGCCTTCGGAAGGCGTGATGTAGGTCGCGATCACGTTCGGACCATAAGTGCCGCCGCCCGCATACAGCTCGCCCGAGCCCTTGCGCGTATCACCCCAGGTCTCGCCCTTGAGCGGCGGCGCGTCGAAGCGGTGCATGAACCAGAAGCCCCAGCCCTGCATGTGGTCCTCGGTCTCGTAATCGCGAACCTTGTAGGTCTCGCGATTGACGCCGGAGAATCCGTGCGTCGGGTGCACAAACTCGTTGTGCGCGGGATCTATACCGTTCTCGACCGAACGCTCGTAGTAGTAATTGATATCGATCGTCAGGATCGTGTTGGCACGCCAACCCTCCTGGCCGTACTCCTCGACCTCGAGCAATGGCGGTCGCTCCTCTTCAGGCAGGTCGCCGAGGAACGCGAACACGATGCCGTATTTCTCCTGCACGGGATACGCATCGACCTTGGCACGCGGCGGAGTCTTCGTGCCGTAGCCGATCGACGGGATGTTCTGGCACTTGCCGTCCGCCCCGAACTCCCAGCCATGGTAAGGGCAGACCACACAACCATCGACGATGCGCGGCGCGGTGCCGGCAGACCAGGCGCCGCCGAGCGAACCGCCGCGGTGTACGCAGGTGTCGCTGAGAACCGCAGCATTGCCATCTGCATCACGAAAAGCGACCAGATTGACGCCCAGAACCTTGACCTTCTCCGGCGTATCCGGACTCAGGTCCTCGCTACGAACAATCGGATACCAGAAATTTATATACATGGTTTTTGTTCTCCGAAACTTGCGTACGGCACGTGAGCGCCGGGATAGAACCATGCTAGCCACGTCTCTGCATCCCCCCAATGCGTAAATCTACCTACGCATGCCGCGGTATCGCATCGATCGAGTGGTGACGTAACTGCCTGATATTTGGTCGGTACGGACAATTACGCATTCCGCGCACCGGGCAAATCACCAAGAATGTCGAGAATCAGTTTCAAGACAGCAGGAATACGGAAAATGCAGCCGCCAGAGTCCATGGAAATCGAAGAAGACCGACGCGGGGAAGAACCATTCGTCGCCATTCCGGTTCGCGATAATTTCTATCAGTCGTCTTCGTTTTTCCCGATGCCCTTCGCGATGATCACGACGATCAACGAACGCGGCACAACGAGCATCGGGCCGCATTCGCTGGTTTTCCCGTTCGACATAAGCGAGTCGCACTCGATGATGCTGGTCAGCCGTGCGAGTTCGAACACGGCGACCAACCTGCGGCGGACCGGCAAGTGCGCGCTGAACTTCATCGAGTACAAGCGTGACTGGATGAAGCATGTCGTGAACCTCGGCTGGCCGGGACAGACGCCCGAAGAGAAGATGGAAGACGTGCCGTTCGAGATGATCAAGACGCCGACGCAAGAGTTCAGCGAGGACGAGAACTACCCGCTGATCATGAAAGATGCATTCCAGGTCTACGAATGCGTCATGGACGGCAAGTTCGAATACCATCCGCATCGCGAGGCCGCCGCGCCGCTGATCGAGAATTTCTTCGCCCTGCGCGTGGAGAACGTGTTGCTGAAGGAGAGCTTCAGCGCCAAGCTCGATAGCCGGCGGGAATTTCCGGACATGCCGCTGTCATACGGGTTCCGGGGCGGCAGCGAGTTCTGGTTCGCGACCCACAACCAGCCGTTCCATATCCAGGTGCCGCAGAACAAGGGCCCGGACCACAACCGGATCTACTACAAAGCCAACAAGATCGACACGGGTGTGCGGTTCGAGGAGGACGCCTGCAAGCTCCTGACCGGAATCCCGGAGCTCTTTCTCGATGTGGTGCTGAAAGGCATGGTCGACGCTGCCAACGAGCAGGGCGTGAGGATGATCGACGCCGACTTCGTCAAGGCCGTCGAGGAACAGCGAAAAGCCAGCTAGAGAGTCACCCGGGCCGGCTGGCCAGCCGACCGAGCTACCCCGCCCTTCCATCGAAGCGCTACCAGCGGCGAGCGCCGCATCCGGCCTGTGGATTTTGGTTCGGAATCGATAATTTACGCCGCCATCCTGTTGCGAGACGTCAGACTGCTCTCTAAACTCGTTGAATTAATAACGAATATCCGGATAGAGATTGAATCTGAAAGTCAGCCACAAGGAAGTCCCCGAGTTCGATGTGACCGCGCAGGACGCGATCATGGATGCGTTCATCGAGGCGATCATCATCATGGATACCGACGGCTCCATCGAACGATTCAACAAGGCCGCCGAGAACATGTTCGGCTACAAGGCCAACGAAGCGATCGGCCTCGACATTTCGATCCTGATGCCCGATCCCGACGGCGCGAACCACGGCCGCTATGTCGACCGTTACCTCGCGACCCGCGAGGCCCGCATCATCGGCATCGGCCGCGAAATGACCGCCCGCCGCAAGGACGGCACGATGTTCCCGATGCACCTGGCCGTCGGCGAGGTCGGTTGGCATGGCAAAGTGAGTTTCATCGGGCTGATCAGGGACCTGACCGATGACAAGCTCGCCGAGGAGCGCCGGCTGCGCCAGGCCACGGACATGATCGCGGCCAGCCGCCTCGCGACGATGGGCGAGATGGCCGCGGCCATAGCGCACGAGATCAACCAGCCGCTCGCCGCGATTGCCACCTACGCATCCGCCGCGGAGCGGCTGCTGAACGCCGGCCCGGAGAACACCGGGGACGTCAAGGGCGCGCTCGCCAGCGTCAAGGCGCAGGCGCACCGGGCGGGCGAGATCATTCGCAAGCTGCGCTCGTTCGTCAAGCCCGAGGTCGCGAGCCTCGAGGTCAAGGATCTGCAGTCCGTCATCGAGGACATTCGCTCGCTGGCCGAGCTCGACGCGCGCGCGAATAACATCCAGCTCTCGATCGACGTAGCCAACAATTTGCCCGAGATTATCGCCGACGGCGTGCAGATTCAGCAGGTGATTCTGAACCTGTTGCGCAATGGCATCGACGCGATGCTCGACTGTGACCCGGACGACCGCCGACTCGAATTGCATGGCTATATCGCGTCCCCCGATGAAGTTCGGGTGGATGTGATCGACCGGGGCCATGGAATTCCGCAGTCCGTCCGCGACAGCGTGTTCAACCCGTTCTTCACGACGAAAACCAGTGGAATGGGGATGGGACTCGCAATCAGCCAAACTATCGTAAAATCGCATGGTGGTAAGCTGGGATTCGAGGACAATCCGGGCGGCGGCACGACTTTCTACGTCACTTTGCCCACAAAGGTTGCTTAAGCAATGACAGACCGACAGGAATCAGTGTTAATCGTCGACGACGACGCCGCGGTCAGGGATTCGTTGTCCCTGCTCCTCAAGAGCGTCGGCATCCAGTCACGAGCATTCAGTTCGGGCGGCGAATTCCTGGATGCTTACCAGGCCGAATGGGCTGGCTGCATCCTGCTGGACATCCGCATGCCCGGCATGAGCGGTATGGAAGTCCAGCGACGCCTCGTCGAGCGCGACTGCACGCTCCCCATCATCTTCATCACGGGTCACGGCGACATCCCGATGGCGGTCGAGGCGATGCACCTCGGAGCCCATGACTTCGTACAGAAACCTTTCCACGATCAGGAACTACTGGACCGGATCCAGGCCGCGCTCAGCGCCAATCGCGAGCAGCAGGACGACATCGACCTGAAGCGAAACGTCAAGGAACGATACGAAACGCTGACGCCCCGAGAAGCGGAAGTGATGAGCGCCGTCGTCAAGGGTCACGCGAACAAGGTCATCGCGATGGATCTGGACCTGAGCCAGAGAACGGTGGAAATCCACCGCGCGCGGGTCATGGAAAAAATGCAGGTGCGCTCATTGGCCGAGCTCGTCAAGCTATCGGTACTGCTCGACTCCTGAACCGGGGCGAACGGCTCAACCGATCGCTTTCACCCGCCCGTCATCGATGTTGCGCAGAGCATCGCGTACGCGCGAAATAAAATCACGCTCGACCACCGGTTTGACGACATAGTCGGCGACCTTCCGCTGCAACGCGCTGACTGCGCGTGCTACATCTGAATCGCTGGTCAGGATAATGAACGGCAGGCCCACCCGTCGCTCCCTCAGGGTCGTGAAGAGCTCCAGCCCGGTCATGCCCGGCAATTTCATTTCAGAGATGATGCAGCCTTTCAAGGCGGGCGTCGCGAGCGAGTCCAGGAACTCCTCTGCGTTCGAATACGACATCGTGCGATAGCCCAACCGCTTCATCAGTGCGGACACGGTTTCGCAATGCCTTATATCGGGGTCGACGATGTAAATCGTCGTATGTTCGTCGACGGCGTAATCCGGCACGTGCGTCTTCTCTTTTTCCGTACTGGCTTGGATTTGCATCTATCCCGCGGGCATCCTTGCTCCCGCCGTTACGCAAATGGGTACAGAAAAGTCTAAAGAATCGACCTTGGCAAACCATACGGAGATTTACCTAAGGTCGTACCGGAAGCGCGGCTGTCCCCGGTCAGCGGATTTTAGTCGATACCGGGAATACTGCGGCGCCGCCCGATTTTGCGGCTCGGCGCCGGAGCAGGATCAGTCGCTGGCCGCCCTGGTCGTCCCGAGCATCTCGGTCCGAATCGTCTCCCCGATCCACTCCACGAACAGGTCGTGCTGCACCAGGCCCTTCGCGTTGAACGTGTAATCAAGATTATCGAGATCCTTGCGGAGCTTCTTCTGAATCGTGCGCCCACCGATCAGGCTGGTCACGACAATCACACGCATGCCGTCGGCCGTGGCCGACTCGACCATGCCGCGCAACTTCTCGACGTTCGCCGCACGGACCTCTGGCGGTGCATCGTCCTGCAATGTCGTCGGCATCACCGCCGCGAAACCGCCGTCTTGCTTAACGATCTTCGCCAGCTTTTCCATCAACGCGAGTTGCTTCACGTTGTCGTCGTCGGCGCTCGGACCATGAGCGGCAATGATCACGACTTCGTCGGCCGGGTTCTCGCTGATCTCGAGCGCGTGATCGAGGAGGATCTCCGCTACCAGCGGGTCGTCGCCGGGCGGCGCGGCGAAAATAACCTCCGCATCCGTCTCGACCCTGGGTACCGCCGCATACGCCGGTTCGTCAACGAGGCCGAAAATATATTGCCACTGGCGAATCATCGTGTTGTATTCGGTCGATACAATCGGGATTACGACAATTCGTTTAGCACCGGCGGCGACGAGATCGTCGAGGCCGAGCTGAATATGCTGCGACATACCCATGCTCATGCCCATCGAGAGCGCGGTCGGGAACACGTCAGCATAGGACTGCATTTGATCCCTGAAGATCTTGTCGCCGCGGTCGCGGAATCCGTGCAGCATGATCAGCACGCCGGTGTCACCGCTCAGATCATCGTTCGAGATGTACCACTCGTAGTTCGACCCCATCATCTTCATGCTGAGTGCAATCTCCTGATCGCTGACCTCTTCCCAGCCGCGAATGTTTTCGCGCAGTTGATCCATGACCTCGGGCGACATCTCATGCTCCATTCCGTGCAGTCGCCGGCCCATTTCGTCACGTTCCGTGCTGTGGCCGGACATGTCATGATCGGAATGATCCATGCTCGCAGGCATGTCGTGGCCCGCGTGCTCGTCTTCCGCGGCGCCGGTCGGTCCGACGGACGCCAGCAAGAACGCGCCGGCAAGCAGGACGCGACCCAATTTATTCTTTTCGACGCAACTCATTAGACGGGCTCCGGTGAAATCGAACACAAGTATTCGATTTTAGGCGCACGCCCACCCGCAAGCAACCCGGTGCGAGGCGGTTTCTGGTCGGCACCGCATGCCGGATACGGGCCTATCTATCTGATTTTCCTGGTGCTCGGCACGGTGCGCCGATATCGCGAAACGGTAGAAATTATCGATCCCGGCCCGCAGAATGAACGTGGCGCGGACGGGCGCGCTAATACTGCTCCACAAGGTGTGACGACATGGGAATCTGGTCGACAGCTGCCAGCCTCGCGGCCAAAACGCCGCCCGAACGCAATCGCTACGTCGATTTCCTGCGTGCCGTCTCGATCCTGCTCGTCATCAGCGGTCACTGGCTGATCGCGACGGCCTGGTATCACGACGGCGAGCTGGTGATCGGCGACATGCTGAATATTCAGCCGTGGACCCAGTGGTTGTCGTGGTTGTTCCAGGTCATGCCGGTCTTTTTCATCGTCGGCGGTTATTCGAACGCCGTATCACTCGAAAGCGCGCGACGCCGAAGCGTTTCCTACGCGGGCTGGCTGACCGGTCGGCTGTTCCGGCTGGTCAGCCCGCTGATCCTGCTGCTCGTCGCGTGGGCAGTGCTGACGGTAACGCTCAACGTCATGGGCGTGGACCCCGCGATCACCCGCCTGGTGTCTCAGGCCGCGCTGATCCCGATCTGGTTCCTCTCGATCTACGCCATGGTCGTGATGCTCGCGCCGTTCACCTACCGACTGTGGCAGCGATGGGGCTACTGGTCGTTTGCCGCCAGCGCGGCGGTCGCCGTGCTCATCGACATCGCGTTATTCGCCGCCGACCTGCGTTGGCCCGGCTGGAGCAACTACTTCTGGATCTGGCTCGCCGTACACCAACTGGGTTACGCATGGCGTGACGGACGCATCGGCAAACCGCCGCTGCTGATGGCGTGCGCACTGGCCGCACTGACGGTATTGCTGCTGATGGTGCTCGCGGGCCCCTACCCGATCGCGATGGCCGGCTCGCCCGACGAATCGTTGAGCAACACACTGCCGCCCAAGATCACCCTGCTGGCGCTCGGTGTCACGCAGTTTTGTTTCTTGCTCGCCTGCGAAAAACCCCTGCAGCGCTGGCTCGACAGACTCGGACCATGGACTGCCACGGTTCTGATCAACAGCATGATCATGACCATCTACCTGTGGCATATGACCGTCATGATCGTCGTGGTCGCCATCGCTTACCTGGCCGGCGGTATCGGATTGACGCCGGAACCCGGTTCCGCTGAATGGTGGTGGACCCGGCCGCTATGGATCGCCTTCCTGGCGACTATCCTGATGCCGCTCGCGCTGCTGCTGTCGGCGGTGGAACGTCGCAGCCTGCCCGCGGACCGGCCGGAGCCATCGACCCCGCGCCTGATCATCGGCGCCATGCTGATCTGCCTCGGCGTTGCGCTGACGGCCGGCGTGGGGTTCGACGGCGTCGTCGACATGGCGGTCGATGCCGGTGCTTTCGCGCTGGTGATGGTCGGCGCGCTGCTGAGCGGCCTCGTTACTTTGCGCCGCTGAAATTCCGCCGGAATCGAATAAGGTGGAGCCCGGCAAATACAGTTTCATGGCCGAAGCGACGGCACGGCTGCGCGCCGCCCACCAGGTACTCGACGACGACCCCAAGATTCTGGACGATCCGCTGGTCCTCGCGTTGCTCGGCGACGATACGCGCGCGCAGGTTCTGCACGAGATCGAGCGTCATTCGTCCTGGTATATGAAGCGCGCGCGCACGCTCACAATCGTGCGCAGCCGGTTCACCGAAGACCAGTTGCGTATCGCGATCGATCGCGGCGTGAGCCAGTACGTGATTCTGGGCGCCGGCCTGGATACGTCTCCATATCGTGCGGGTCACCCGGGCGAACCACTCGCAACCTGGGAGATTGATCATCCCGACTCACAGCGCTGGAAGCTCGATCGCCTGCGCGCGGCCGGTATCGAGTGGCGCGAGAACCTCCACCATGTCGCTATCGATTTCGAAAGCCGTTCGCTGCTCGACGGTCTGCTCGCGAACGGCTTCGACCCCGGCGCCCCGACATTCTTCTCGTGGCTCGGAGTGCTGTATTACCTCCAGCCGGACTCCGTGACCGAGACCTTCCGGCAGATGGCCAGCTGCTCGACCGGCAGCGGGCTGGTATTCGACTTCGTCGTCAGCGACGATCACCTGACCGGCGAAGAACGCGCGGCCGTAGAAAAGGTGGCCGCATTCGCCGAGAGCCGCGGCGAACCATGGCTGACACGATACGCGCCAGAAGACTTGCAGGCGGTGCTGCAAGAACTGGGTTTCGGACGAGTCGAATACTTCAGTCGGGACCGCGCTACTGCCGCATACCTGGCTGGGCGCAGCGACGGCCTCGCGCTCGATCCTGCGATCGAGATGATGAGCGCCGTGGTCACTGTCCCCCAATAATCCATCATGAGTGTTGCGGTTTACGGGCACCTTCTTAATTCCGCCGGGATCAAATCGCGTCAAAGCGGTCCAAGGTCATCACTTTGGTCCATGCAGCAACAAAGTCGAGCACGAATTTCTCCCGCGCATCGTCAGCCGCATAAACTTCTGCGACAGCGCGCAGCTCAGAGTGCGATCCGAATACGAGGTCGACGGGGGTGGCCGTCCATCTGAGCTCGCCCGTCGAGCGATCGCGACCCTCGTAAATGCCCACGGATGTGGATGACTGCGTCCACTTCGTGGACATGTCCAGCAGGTTCACGAAGAAGTCGTTGCTCAACGTCCCTGGCTGGCTGGTGAACACCCCGTCTGCAGACCCTGCTGCATTCGCATTCAGGGCCCGCATGCCGCCGACCAGAACGGCCATTTCGGGCACCGCCAGGGTCAGCATGTTGGCCCGATCGACCAGCATTTCCGCTGGGGATCTGCGGTTATCCTTGCCGAAGTAGTTGCGAAATCCGTCTGCGATCGGTTCGAGCACGGCAAATGAATCCACATCGGTCTGCGCCTGCGACGCGTCCGTGCGTCCCGGCGTGAAGGGTACCTGGACGTCTTGCCCGGCCTCTTTTGCTGCCTGCTCAATGGCTGCGGCTCCGCCCAGAACGATCAGATCGGCGAGCGATACCTTCTTGCCGCCCGATTGCGCGCGATTGAAGTCTTTCTGGATGCGCTCCAGGCGCTTCAGCACCTGCGCCAGTTCATCCGAATCGTTAACTTCCCAATCCTTCTGCGGTGCGAGACGGAGGCGTGCCCCGTTCGCCCCGCCGCGCATGTCGGTGCCGCGGAAGGAGGAAGCCGAGGCCCAAGCGGTCCTGACAAGTTCGGGTACCGTCAGTCCGGATGCCAGGATCTCCGACTTCAGCTTTGCGATGTCCGCTGCGCCAATCAAGTCGTAGTCGACTGCGGGGACGGGATCTTGCCAAAGCAGTTCCTCATCCGGTACTTGAGCGCCTACGTATCGCGCTCGCGGGCCCATATCGCGATGTGTCAGCTTGAACCACGCCTTGGCGAAGGCGAGTTCGAATTCCTCCGGGTTCTTCTGGAAGCGCTTTGCGATCTTCCGGTAGCTCGGGTCGGCCTTAAGCGCCAGATCCGTTGTCAACATGATCGGCGCATGGCGTTTCGTCGGATCGAAAGCATCCGGCACCAGGTTCGCTCCCGCCCCATCAGCGGGGATCCACTGGGTCGCGCCACCGGGGCTCTTGGTCTGCACCCAATCATAGGTGAACAGGAAGGTCAGATATTGCGTGGTCCAGGCAGTTGGGCTCGAGGTCCATGCGCCTTCCAAACCGCTGGTGATCGTGTCGCCAGCATTGCCGCCGCCGCACTTGTTTTCCCAGCCGAAGCCTTGCTGTTCGATGCTTGCGGCCGCGGGCTCGGCTCCGACGCAATCAGCCGGGACAGCGGCGCCGTGGGCTTTACCGAAAGTGTGTCCGCCGGCGATGAGGGCAACGGATTCTTCATCGTTCATCGCCATACGGCCGAAGGTCTCGCGAATGTCCCGGGCGGCCGCGAGCGGATCCGGATTACCGTTCGGCCCCTCCGGATTCACGTAGATAAGGCCCATCTGAACGGCGGCCAGCGGATTCTCGAGTTCCCTATCACCCTGGTAGCGCTTGTCGTCCAACCACTCGGTCTCAGGTCCCCAATAGACCACGTCTGCCTCCCAGTCGTCTTCGCGCCCGCCGGCAAAACCGAAGGTCTTGAAGCCCATGGATTCCATTGCGACGTCCCCCGTCAGGATCATCAGGTCGGCCCATGAGATTTTCCGACCGTACTTCTGCTTGATCGGCCACAGCAACCGCCTCGCCTTGTCGAGGTTTGCATTGTCGGGCCAGCTGTTGAGCGGTTCGAAACGCTGTTGACCGCCGCCAGCCCCGCCGCGACCGTCAGCCACACGGTAGGTGCCCGCGCTGTGCCAGGCCATGCGAATGAAAAACGGCCCGTAGTGACCATAGTCCGCCGGCCACCAGTCCTGTGATGTCGTCAATAAGGCCGCGATGTCTGCCTTCACGGCGTCCAGGTCGAGGGTCTTGAACGCCTCGGCGTAGTTGAATCCTTCCCCCAGTGGATCGGACTCGGCAGCGTGCTGTCGCAGGGGACCGAGGTCCAGCTGTTCAGGCCACCAGAATTGGTTCGATTTCGGCTCACTCTGAGCAAAAGCAGAGACTAACGGTACTGCCAACAACATGGCGACCGCCAAAGCGGAAAGTAAAAGGATCGATTTTTTAATCATTACAGCCACCGGCATTGGGGAAGAAAAAATTGCATAGCGCTAGTGAATATAGCTTATCGGCCAGATGTGCGAAATCATATCCAGCTCTATCCGCTTGAGTTCAGGGGCTCGCGGAGCCTTATTTTCTATCCACGATAAGCCTTCCAGATCGGTGGACGGAAGACGCAGTCCCGCTCCGCCCGCGGCGCGCGCCTGCTGCGACGATCACACCAATATGGTTCGAGATGCGACTTCTCGGCACTTCTCTAGGGCGACGAGTCCTGACGCCCGTGTCGGGAACGATGGCGCGCGAGGAGTCTAGCGGACTCGTCAGGTCGGTAATTGAGCGCGGCAATCGCCTGATCGACGCGCTCCTTTGTCGACGGTCGCACGTGCGGCTCGCAATTGACTACGCGCGATACGGTCTTTATGGATACGCCGGCGAGATCGGCTACGTCGAATACGGTGGCATTTGGCATGGGTGACGGAATGACCTCCAAGTTATTGGATTGGGACACGGCCTGCTGACCGAGACAAACATTCTCGTTACGCGCAACTACCTTCCGCGGTTTGGCGATAGACGCTCAGCCACAAGTTCGAATTCTGACAATGATCATTGCGGACCCGGCTGTTTCGCTCATCCAGAATCCTGTTGATGCGATCGTCTGCAACGATGGGCGCGGCGACGAAGGGGCTGACCGCCGATATCCCACCCAGGCTGAACTTGAATGCATCGCGTGCAGGTTTGGCTTTCTCAAACATGGTCTTTTCTCCAGCGTAAATTTCCCTATTGCTGTTAGCCGACACGCCGGGAGCGAATCGGCGTATATACTTTGGGCAGCCGGGGAAACGATCACAAACGAAAAGAATTCAGCCCTGGGTTGAGAAAAACTCAGCCGTACCCCCGAACGCCTGTAACATCGCGTCCTGAATGAGATTGAGGCGGCCGGGTAGATATTCTTCGGCTAAAAGAAAAGCCCGTCGCTCGGCGAGCGACGGGCTTTCGTACTGGACGCGCCAGTATCCTGACGGTGGTAGAGGATACGAAGCTCGTTTACTGAGTCTCGTCCTGGAACCAATACGTCCGAACGGCATTGCCATCGAATCCCGGGTCGAAACATTCGACACCGACGCAGACGACAGGCTCTCCTTTCTCATCTTCAGGGAAGATGAATATCGGCTCCGGAGCGATGCCGCCCTGATCGAGCTCGGTATTTCGATCTTCTTCCGTAAGAATCGTATCGTCCTCGCTCTCGTCAAGGTTCTCGACCGGCGAGCCGTCACG
The DNA here is from genome assembly GCA_964541975.1 of uncultured Chromatiaceae bacterium. Classification (GTDB taxonomy): domain Bacteria; phylum Pseudomonadota; class Gammaproteobacteria; order Steroidobacterales; genus SMWD01. The sequence goes on from CAZISL010000243.1 coordinate 15,445, forward strand.
GACACTGACCCGGTACAGGCGATTGAGCCCGGGTCCCGCGACGCAGGACGATTGGTTCGTGTTCGGCGCGAATGACGTGAAGAACACCTGGTTATTGAACGTGAAGGATTCGGCCAGGACCTTCTCACCCGAACTCATCACCATACCCAATCTCCATCCGGCGTCCGTCGGGAACAGCACCGGATCAGGATCGTAGGTAATGTCGACCAGATCCGCACGCGTCACCGGCGTATCGTAGTCAGCCGTCGGGATTGCGTTGAACACATTGAAATCTCTGATTGAATAGAATTCATCGTCGATCGCCGTCCACAACGGATGTGCGCGGTACCCGGAACCGATATTCACGGACAGGTAAGAACCGTGCTCGGTAATGACGGGGACGATATCTGGCGTCGCGTAGAATCTGCGAATTTCCGAAGCTGGCGGGTTGTTGCCGAGATCGGCGGCTCCGACTGAGGCGAGAACCCCGCCGTCGACGAGCTCGCTCGCACCACTCCCGTTGTTGATATCGAAACGCCATACACGCCCACCCATATCGCCGACGTACATGCGGTCCGCTTTGCCATTCAGGCTCATGTCGACGACCTTGATCGTCGCGGGAATCGAATGCTCCATGTCGTCCAGCAACAGGTCATGCGGCCCGACGCTCGTCGACGTATGGCCGGCACTCCAGATCCGTTGACCCGTGTCGAGATCGATCATGTAGATGGCGTTGCCTTTCGCGTCGGTCCGGTAAGTCGCACTATCCTGGCCATCGTCGTAGCCGCCGCCGAAGATCGCCACGAAACGGTTCGTGCCGCCGACATTGACTTTCGCGACTGCCGGAGTCGACCAGCTCTGCCCCATGTCCGGCAGGTCATTATCGTCGAGCTCCCACAGCAGGGTCGGATTATTGCGGTCGGTGACGTCGAGCGCGAACGTAGCGCTGCCGCCACGGCGCATGCCGAACAGCAGGATCACCTGCTCGGCGCCGCTGATACCCGGGTTACCGTCGTCGTTCTTGATGTAGACCTTGATGTTGCCATCCAGCCCGTAGTTCTTGATGCCGTTCCCGAGATCATTCAGATAGAGGCCATAAGTCTTCCCGAGCAGGCGAGATGGGATGAATGCCCACAACTCGTCGCCATCGTCGGCATCGATCGCGTGAAAATAGCCGTCGTTGGTCGACGTGAAAATCGTCGCATCGGGCGCGTCTGCGGTACCACCGTAGATGACCGTCGCGGGGCGAACGTGCAGCGGGTCGCCCATGACATGCCGGTCGTCGGTCACGTCCAGGTCGTCGTCCTCGTCGAACAGGTCGAGGCCGCGGGCCCAATTGATGACATTATTGCGTTCTGCGTCGGGCGCATTGATCAGCGCCGCGGTGATGGACGCGTTGCCGATTGCCACGCTGTTACCGCCACCGGCCAGGTTGCCCCCGGCGATGTTCGTGTACAGATTGCGGCCGGCGTGAGCGGGGATTTCGTTCGCCGCGCCGCCCTCGATCACACGGTCTCCGTCAGGCGAGGCAGACCAGTAACTGAAGGAATCCGCGGAGAAGAAA
>CAZISL010000244.1:0-5266 GCA_964541975.1 uncultured Chromatiaceae bacterium
AGGAGACGGCGGCTTGAAGCAAAGATACGTTCCCCACATTCTGGCGATGTTCGTCTGTAATCTGCTGATTGCGTTTTCATCCATGGAAGCGCTGGAAGCGACGGTCGGCGAATCCGCCTACAGCATCACGTTCCAGATCAGCCGCGCGCTGGCGGCGACGATAATTCCGGTCGCCATCGCGATGATCCCCGTCTACGCCTACGACAAACTGCGGAACAACCAGATCGCAGTCATCATCGTGATGTGGTTCGCGTGGGCGGGCCTCGGCGCGATCCCCCTGGCCGGTGCCCTCCTCGGCGAGCTCGGCGATGGCTTTTCGCTGATCAGCTACAATTGGCTGCCCGCGCTTTGAGACCGGCATCAAGAACGGTCATGGAGGCGTACCGGCATGCCGCAATCGATTAAGGTCTTCGGAGATATCCAACCCGGCCACGCGACCATCGCGGAGTTCGCCGCAGCCTGATCGATGCGGATCGTAGAAGCCAGAAGCCCGAAAGACTTCGTGCGCGCAGCCGACCTGATGCGCGAGTTTCTCGAGTGGACCCGCGTCAGGTTTCAGGACATGCCGGAAGTCGTCGACGCTTATTACGATCTGGACGCGTGGGAGCGGGAACTGAGCGACCTGGACTCACACTACGCCGGCCCGGACGGTGCGGTCCTCCTCGCGATTGACGGCGACGATGCGGTCGGGTGCGTGGCATTGAACCGTTTCGACGAAGCGATCTGCGAGATGAAGCGCCTGTATGTCAGCGACCGAAATCATCGCGGCGGCGTCGGCCGTGCTCTGTGCGCGGCGCTGCTGGACCGTGGGCGCGAACTCGGGTTCCGGTGCATGCGCCTCGAGACGGGGGACCTGCAGGTCGAGGCTCAGGCGCTGTATCGTTCGCTCGGGTTCCGTGATATCGATCCCTATCGGTACCATCCGCAGCATCTGATCGATCATATGATCTGCATGGAACTCCAACTCTGACATCGCGCCCGAACGCGCCAAGTGAGGACAAACAACCGATGGATTTCTCGATTATCGACGCGAATCTCGACGATGAAACGCTGGTCGGCGGCATCGTCGACGTCCTCGACAGTTACGCGCGGGAACCGGCCGGCGGATCGGCGCCGCTCGCGGACAGTATCCGGGAACGCCTGATCGCCGATCTCCGTCACGTCGAGAATGCAGTCGTTCTCGCCGCCGTCGAGGCCGACGGGAAGGTTGTAGGGATCGCCATCTGCTTCCGTGCCTATTCGAGCTTCAAGGCAGCGCCACTGATCAATATCCATGATCTCGCGGTCCTGCCTGAGTGCCGGAGCATGGGCATCGGCACGGCTTTGCTGGCGGCGCTCGAAGAACGCGCGCGCGTGGAAGGCTGCTGCAAGCTGACGCTCGAAGTTCTCGATGACAACTACGGTGCGCGAAGGCTTTACGAAGCCCTCGGGTTCGGTGACGGCGGACCGGGGGAAGCGGAAACCACCACCCTGTTCATGCAGAAACCGCTGTGACGCAGCCCTCACCCGGCGTGGGCTGGTATAGTATTTGGACAGAAAGGGGGGTCAACCAATGAGAAGAGTCAAGGAAATTCTCGCGGTCAAGGGTGACGAGATCTGGTCGATCGGACCGGAGAAGTCGGTCTACGACGCCATCCATCTGCTCGCCGAGAAAGAGATCGGCGCGCTACTGGTGATGGACGGATCGGAACTCGTCGGTGTCATTTCCGAACGCGATTACGCACGGCAGATCATCCTGAAAGACAAGTCATCGCGCGGCACGAAAGTTGCCGAGATCATGACCGCGACCGTCATTACGGCCGAGCCATGTCAGGACATTGGCGAATGCATGGCGCTGATGAGCGACCGGCGTATCCGTCACCTGCCGATCGTGGAGAATGGCGCCGTCATCGGTGTTCTATCGATCGGCGACCTGATCCGCGCGGTCATCGCCGAACAGCAGTCGACGATCGTCGACCTCGAGAAATACATCACGAGCTAGGCGGCGGCGTCTCGCCTCCCGAAGCGTCAGTCTCCGCTCGTCTGGCGGAAGTCGACGCCCAGCGCCCGCAGTTTCCTGTACAGGTGGGTACGTTCCATCCCGACGCGTTTGGCGAGTTGCCCGACCTTGCCGCCGCACAGTGACAACTGCTCGGTCAGGTACGCACGCTCGAAGTGTTCCCGGGCTTCGCGCAACGGCATGGACAGCAGGTCGCGCTCGATCAGCGGCGCGTCCGCCGTGCTCGCGCGCGGCAGGAACGCCTCGAGTTCCTCGAGACCGACCTCGTCCGATTTACCGGACGCCAGCAACCCCTCGACGAGATTCGCGAGTTCGCGAACGTTACCGGGCCATGGATAGTGGCGCAGACGGTTCTGCGCAGCCACGCTGAACCGCCGGAACGGGTACTGGTTGGAATCCACCAGCCGATCGACGAGATGCTGGAGAAGTTCGGACATGTCCTCTGCGTGTTCGCGCAAGGCCGGGACCGCAACGACCGCGGCCGACAGCATCGTCAACAGATCAGGCCGCAATCCGGCGCGCGCTGGATCGACATGCGCCGCAGAATCGACCGAGGCCAGAATCCGCACGTCGAGCGGTATCGGCTTCGTTCGTCCAACCCGAGAATACTCGCCCTGGTCGATGACCCCGTAAAGAATGCGCTGCGCCTCGGGACACAGGTCCTGCAGGTCGCCGACGAACAGGGTGCCGCCGTCGGCCTGTTCGAGATAACCCGCCTCGACCCCGGCGGGCGTCTCTACCCCGAGCAGCAACGCCGCTGCGTTATCCGCGGTGACCGCGGCCGCACTGAGCGTGATCAGCGGCTCATCGCGCCGTGACGAGTTCGCGTGAATTGATCGCGCGCACGCTTCCCGGCCTGACCCGGGCTCGCCGATCAGCAGGACCGGCACATCGCGAGCGGCGACGCCCTCCAGTTCCTGGCGCAGCGCCGCCATGACCCGGCTCTTGCCTACCGGCGCGACGCGCGCGGAGGCTTCCTGGCGGGCCGGCCGCGCCGGTTGCAGATTCTTCGATTCGAGACCGTTCTCGACCGTTTGGAGCAATTTTGCGATAGATAGCGGCTTTTCGACGAAATCCACCGCCCCCAGACGGGTCGCCTCTACCGCGGTCTCCACGGTGCCGTGACCTGACATGATCACCACCGGGCAATCGATATCGCCGCGCTGAGACCACTCGCCGAGCAGCGTAATACCGTCCGTATCGGGCATCCAGATGTCCAACAGCACCAGGTCCGGGGAACTCGCGATGAGTTGCTGGCGCGCTTCCGCCGCGTCCCCGGCCGTGGAGACCCGATAACCCTCGTCGGTCAGGATCTCTTCGATCAGTGTGCGAATATCCGCCTCGTCATCGACGACCAGGATGTTGACTGTACTCATGCGCGCTTCCTCCGCTGGTCGCGACTCTTCGATCGCCGGTCTGCACCCGAATCCGTGGGCGACTCACCGATCGGCAATCTCACGATAACAATTGCGCCCCCTTGCGTGGGGTTTTCGGCAGCTACGGTCCCGCCGTGCTCCTCTGCCAGTTTCTTGACGATCGCCAGACCCAGGCCGGTACCCTTGCTTTTAGTCGTGACGTAAGGGTCGAACAGGTTGTCCATGGCCGCCGCATCGATACCCGGGCCGTTGTCCGCAACGCGGATCTCCGCGAACGGTTTGTCGGCTATCTCGATCACGCGTGTCGAGATCTCGACCTGCGGGTCGGACATACCCTCGGTCGCCTCGACCGAGTTACGAATCAGGTTGTGAAGCAACTGCCGCAGCCGAACGTCGTCCGCGTACACCTCGTGCAGCGTTTCGTCGAGATCGAGTTGCACGGTTGGCTGATTGCCCTCCGCGCGGTAGAGGTATGCAACCTCCCGGATGAGCTGATTCAGCTCGAATCGCGTGATGCTGATCTCGGGCGCGCGAGCGTATTCGCTGAACGCGTTGACCATGTCCCGCATTGCCTCGACCTGGGCGACAATGGTGTGCGTCGCGCGGTCCAGGACCTGCGCCTCCATGTCTTTCATGCTGCCGAGATAGCGCCGTCTTATTCGTTCGGCCGATAACTGGATCGGCGTCAGAGGATTCTTGATCTCGTGAGCAAGCCGCCGGGCAACCTCGCCCCACGCCGCGTCGCGCTGTGCCTGCAACAACTCCGTCACGTCGTCGAACACGATGACTCTGCCCGCCGGCTCGTCGCCTTCCGCCGGCAATGCGCTGCTCGCGCAAACCAGCTCACGGCGACCCGACTCGCCACGCAAAGATACGCGCTCGCGCCACTCGGCCTCGTCAGACTCCAGGTGTGCCTGCAATGCCAGCATGAATTCCTCGAGGTCCGGGTAGCGCTGCGCCAGGTCGATCAACTTCGAGCCGATGGCGTCGTCGTGATCCATATTCAGGATGGACGCGGCCGCTTCGTTCGCATTGCGAATCCGGCCGTCGCCCTCGACGGCCAGTACCCCGGTCGACAGCCGCGCGAGTATCGTCTCGACACCGGCTCTTTCCTTTTCCAGCTTCACGCGACTGAGGCGCGCCTCCTCGCGCGCCTCGCCGAGCCGCTGAATCATCTGGTTGAACGAATCGATCAGGAAGCCGATTTCGTCGTGGGTCGTCGCGGGCAGGCGCGTATCGAAGTTGCCCATTGCGACGGCATGCGTGCCGGACACCACCGAAAGCACCGGCGCGACCAGCCTGCGCGCAAAGAAAAAAGCGCCGTAAACCGCGGCGAGCGAAGCGAGCATCACGACCAGCGTCAGCGTCAAAACAGAACTCGTCATCAGCGGCTCACGCAGGAAGACCAGTTCGTTGTAGTTCGAGTACGTACGTTCGACCGAATCGACGAGTGTGCCGATCCGCTCGGGCACCGGGTACAGAACCTGCAGCGTCAGCTGCTCCGCGTCGAGCTGCGCGCGCGGCAGGATAATCGCCGCGCGCACCTGGTAGCTGCCGGGACCGACCGGATCGATACCGGCGTAGGTGCCCGACTGGCGCAGTTGCAGTTTCACCTCTTCGGGCGGCGGCACCGGCAGCAAGTTCAATGGATCCTGCTGACTCGTGGCCAGTATGAAGTTGTACCGGTCGTACAGCGTGATCTCCGTCGCGCCATGCTCGCGCCGCAACTGGTTCAGGGTCGCGAAGATCTCCGTGCCGTCGCTGCGCAGCAGTTCGACCGCCATGATCTGCGTGCTTTCCATGCTCGTCTGGATGCGGCGATCCAGCGCCGAGCGACTCAATGTGAGCGCGTCACTGAGCCCGTCTTCGATCTCGATGTCGAACCAGCTGT
>CAZISL010000245.1:0-8955 GCA_964541975.1 uncultured Chromatiaceae bacterium
GCCGGCGAACTGGTAGGCCGGGTGAAAGCTGGCAACCTGATAAACGCCTTCCAGCCCCATCTGCACCAGCAACTGGTCCGCCATATCCAGAAACTGGTTGTAGTCGAAAAAATCCTGCAAAACATCAGGATGAATCAGCAAGGTAGTTTCTACCGTTGCGTCATCGTCGAGTAGCGCCAGCTCGGTCTCCAGTGCCATCAGCAATTGTTCTTCCGTGGTGGACTCGGTCGCAACGAAGCGGATCCGGTTCCTGACCAATTCACGCCCGGCGAACGGGCACAGATTCAGCTCAACAATCAAATCCTCTACCCACCTCCGCACCGCGCCAACAATCTTTTTGTCTTCCATGAATTTCCTCACGCCCGGATCGCGGGCAGGTGATACTCAGTGCTCGATGACGCGCTGCCGGGCCTGTGCCACGCTGCGCAGGCCAGTGGCGACGGCATCCATCTCACCGACCAGCCGGGCCAGATCGTCGGCATGTAACTCGCCGGCCCGCAACGCCAGCACTTCACCGCCCGGCGCGATAAACGCCGAGAACGGCAAGCCGACAAACGAATCGCCGAATGAATCCGCGGCTCGGGCACCTTCGTCTTCACCATATAGAATCGGGTAAGTCACCTTTATCTGAGCGACGAACCGCTGGACGTCTCGCTTGTTGTCCATTGCCACCCCGACGATGTGCAGGCCGCTATCGCCGCGTTCTTCATACAGGTCCTGGAGCAACGGCATTTCTCGCCGACAAGGCGCACACCACGTGGCCCAGAAATTGATGATCAGCGGCCGGCCTGACCACTCCATGATTGATCGGGGTCGGTCGTCGAGATCCGGCAGCGTGAAATCTGTCAGGTGCGAAAAATCGGAGGTACCCGGGTCACCCGCCGTTGGCGCGTCTCGGTAAGTCCGACCGGCCCACAACGCAGCCGCCAGGCAGATGAGTGCGATCGCGACGATGCGCGTTACGCGCATCGGGCCGCTCCGTTCGCGTCGCAAGGTCCCGCGCCGGAAGGGCGCGCGGAGTGCATGGGTCCAGTCGTTGCCATATAGTCAAGATACACTCGGACGGCCACGGACGCACAATGCCGGAGAAAAATGAGATGTGTATGCAGCGAGGAATCTGTCGATACAAGCTGATCGGAATTGCGGCAGTCCTGGCAAGCATGGCAGCCGGCTGCGGCGGTCGCGGAGATTCCGGCGAGGCATTCGAAGTCAGCCGCATCGACTCGCCGGCGGCACCGGGGAGCCTGGCGCCGCATCTTGCCGTAACGCCCGATGAACGAGCCGTCCTGAGCTGGCTCGAACCGACGACGGGCGACGCACACGCCGTCAGGTATTCGATCCTGGAAGGCGGCCGGTGGACTCCGCCGGTGACCGTCGCAGAGGACGATGGCTGGTTTGTCAACTGGGCTGACTTTCCGTCGGTCGTCCCGCTCACCGCAGACCTGTGGATGTCGCACTGGCTCGTAAAGCGCCCGGGTGGCACCTACTCATACGACATCGCGATGTCCGTGTCCGCCGATGGTGGACGCGAATGGCGGCCGCCGCTGACGCCCCACACGGACGGCACCGCAACTGAGCACGGATTCGTCAGCATGTTCCCGTGGTCAGGCGACATCGGCGCGGTTTGGCTGGACGGTCGGAACATGCCCCCGGACGGTGGCGGCGAAGAACCCGCCGGTGAAGGCGAGATTTATGGCGGCATGACACTTCGTTATGCGCGTCTCACGTACGACGGCGCGATACTGGAAGAGGGTGAGATCGACAGCCTGGTTTGCGATTGCTGCCAGACGGATATCGCCGTGACTGCATCGGGTCCGGTGGTCGTGTATCGCGATCGTACGAATGACGAGATACGCGACATCTCCGTCGCTCGTTATGCGGACGAAGGATGGATGGCGCCGATCACGATTTCCGACGACCAGTGGCTCATACCGGCCTGCCCGGTGAACGGGCCGGCCATTGCGGCGGCGGGTAACTCGGTCATCGTCGCGTGGTACGCCAACCCGAAAGGCGCCTCACGCATCAAGGTCGCCTGGTCGAACGACGCGGGCCGGACGTTCTCACCACCCATCCTGATCGAAAAAGACGGTGTCGGCGGCCGCGTCGACGTGACGATGCTGGCGAACGACTCAGCCGTGGTCAGCTGGGTCGGCAAGACCGCAGACAGCGGGGCGGAATTGCGCATGCGCCACGTGAACAGCGTGGGCGATCTCGGATCGGTCCGCGTGATCGCCGAGGGTGAGTACTCACGCAGTGCGGGTTTTCCGCAAATGATAAGAGCCGGTGACCGGCTGATCTACGCCTGGCCGGAGCCGGGAGAACCTCGGCGCGTACTGACGGCGATGTCCCCGCTGGCGGAGGGCTAATGGCGAACGGGCAGCTTGCAGTATGGAAGCTGTATGTCGTCAAGAATGGCAACGGATATAACGGGTGGCGGACATCGGGGGATTTCCACGTAGACTTTCCGCGATGACTAGTTCCGGCTCTAAACGGACATTCATCCGGATACGCGACGATTATGTTAACCGCGTTACGCAGTTAGTTGCGTTTTGTAAACAACGGGTGATAATGAAATCGACTAGACCCTGATGACGAAAAGCAATCGCCTGACCCCTTCGGCGGCAGTCGATTTATTAATCGAAAAATAATCTGGGGGATAACGCGGTGAAACATCAATTTAGATTCATAGGTACGCTTGCTCTGCTAGAGCTTTTGATTGCCCCACCATTATTCGCGGGCACCTTCAGTTGGACACCGGGAAACGCGGGTATCGTAGTCAACGCGGACTCACTCGAACTTACGGTCGATGGCGTAACCGCTACAGTTCAAGCGTTTACAGCTGAAATTAATGCCACTGGCGCTGACGCTGATGTACTAGGGCCCTGGCCGACCCAGGCCGGCGCCTTTGATCCAGGCTTCGGTGTCGACGTGAGGGGACTCGGAAGCGAACAACTGGGACTGTTAGCCGACCCTCTCCCGGGCGTCCCTGCTAACGGTTCGGACTTCTTCTCGGGTGGCGCGGCACCAGGCTTCGCTAGTTTCTACTCCTCGCCTGCAGATGCACCAAGCGCGTTCCACTTCGCCCTGTTCTCATTTGATCAGCCGGTGGATATTCCAGGGGTAACGGTTGACGATGTTTCGAACTTTGAGCGAGATATCTGGATGGCGACGGGGGTAGCCGCGCCTGATTTCACCGGTGGTTTTTTGTCCGGGATTTCGGGTTTCGACATTGTGAACAGCTCCGACGACCTGGGTGACGGTCCGTTTACGCACAACCTCGCGGCGACGGGTATCAGCTACCTCTTCGTCGGTGCGCCGCCAGAAGCTGGTCTTGGGTCGCTTACGCCCGGAAGTAGTCAATTCTTTATTGACTCCTTCGAGGCCACTCCGGTTCCGGTACCCGCGGCCGTTTGGCTCTTCGGTTCGGCCCTCGGTTGGCTGGGTTGGATGCGACGCAGGTCAGAATAAACGCCATCAACAACACAACATCAGGAACCCGCTTCGGCGGGTTTCTTTTTGTCCGCTTGTGGTCGTTGGGCGACGTCTGAAAGGGCGATCCTGACGGCGGGATTTACCTCTGCTTCCCGCCCCAAGGCGGTTGTTCGCCTCGATGCGGCGCTGACGCTGCTACCGTTCCAAAACGGATATTGAATAACAGATCTGTCGCGGACAAACTGAATCCAAATTGGGAGACGCAATGAACGATAAGACTGTTAGCGGTGTTCACTGGAGCTTCCGGGTAATTGGTGCGATCGGGCTGGTCTTCAATCTGATGGGGTGCATGAATTTCATCTCACAGATGAACGCAGACATGGTCGCTTCAATGCCCGAGGCGTATCGCGCGATGGTTGAAAGCCGACCTGCGTGGGCTACTGGAGCTTTTGCAATAGCCGTTTTCGGCGGCGCGCTTGGTTGCCTTCTGCTTCTGCTCAGGAAGTCGGCTGCATTTTACTTGTTTGTCGTGTCGTTAGTTGGCGCGGTTGCAGCGCAGATTCCTCTCGTTAAGATGGCGGGCTTCCCCGTCGAGGCCTTGATCGGTGGTCTGAGTCAGGTCGTAATCGGAGCGTTTTTGATCTGGTATTCAAAGCGGATCGAGCGCAAGGATTGGATCAGCTAAGCCAGTTGGTAAGTAGCTGACGATGAATGTCCGTTCTTGGCCATCGACCGACAGAGCCCAGCGGGAACCGGCATCATTCGTCACCTGTCCTCGACCAGATCGGGCCAGTGCTCGCGCAGCATCTCTTCCCAACTTGCCCAAGGGAGCTGCTCGCAATCCCAAGTCTCGATTTCAACAAATGGCTCCCCAATGGTTTCGATTTCTTCCCTGTCTTTTGCCCAGCCAACAGAAAGCCAGATATAGCCGTTGCCCCCTGTCTTCGCGACAGTGCGGTCAACCTCCTTCGCGAGCGCGATGTAGTCGGCCGAATGCCCGCTCAGGGCGCCGGTATCGACCGTCACCCGATAATCGGCGATTAAATCGCAGTATTCATTGGCCCAGGCCGACGAGATCGCCGGGTATTTCGTCGGAAGTATGCTTCCGCCAATTTCGTCGCGATCCAGCGCCTGTGCGGCACCGGTCGCTATCAAGACCCCGATGAAAAGCGCGGGGAACCCGTGATGCTGCTGTAGCTTCGTCAACGCTCGACCTGCTTGATTCGATCTGCTTGTCATGATTCAGAGCATAGCGGATCGTTTGGTTATCGGCCATCAGCCATCGGCCCAGAGGGTCCAGCAGAGGTATCGTTTTCCAGCGACGAACCGGAACAGGGCGTGCGCTATAACTATCGCCGCGTGCGGCGTTTGCGCGTACCCTGCTGTTACCCGGCAACCGTTAGGATTTACTCTCGAAACCCGGAGCACCTGACATGGAGTTGCCATATGTCCCGCGTGATCGTCTATTTCGCCCACCCCGGACACAAGCATTCGCGCGCGAACCGGGCGATGGCCGTCGCGGCGCGTACGCTCGAAGGCATCACCTTCGTCGACCTGTATTCGGAGTATCCACGTTTCAATATCGACATCGAGCTCGAGCAGCGGCGCCTGCTCGATCATGACGTCATCGTGTTCCAGTTCCCGATGTTCTGGTACTCGACGCCCGCGCTCGTCAAGGAATGGGAGGACCTGGTGCTGGAACACGGGTTCGCATATGGCGCGGGCGGGGACAACCTGGCCGGCAAGCGGCTGCTGTTGGCGATCACCGCCGCCGGACCGGTCGACGCCTATCAGCCGGACGGCTACCAGAGACATCCGATTCGTACGTTTCTCACGCCGCTGGAGCAGACCGCAACGCTTTGCCAGATGAACTTCCTGCCACCGTACGTATTGTTCTCGTCGCTGAGCGCGCCGACGGACGGCAGCCTGGACACGCACGTCGCGAACTACCGAACCTTGCTGGAGTCTATGCGTGATGATCGATTCGATTTTGCCGCGGTTGCCGGGCGCGACCTCATTCGTGGCAGCGAGCTGCCCGTCAAGGGGGTGACCTGACTATGGGAGATTTTCTAGCTATCGCGTTCCTGTTTCTCGCGGCCGGCGTACTGTCGGTGCCGATCGCGTCGCGTCTCGGCCTGGGGTCCGTACTCGGCTACCTGATTGCCGGCATCCTGATCAGCCCGCTGCTCGAGCAACTCGACGTCGACGTCGTCAGCGTTCAGCACTTCGCCGAGTTCGGCGTCGTGATGATGTTGTTCCTGGTGGGACTCGAGCTCGAGCCGCGCCTGCTGTGGCAGATGAAGGCACGGCTCCTCGGCCTCGGTGGCCTCCAGGTTGCGGCGACGACGTTGGGCGTCATGGCGATTGCGATGGCCCTCGGCCAGCCATGGTCCGTTGCACTGGCAATCGGCATGGTGCTGGCACTGTCATCGACCGCGATCGTGCTGCAGACGCTGAACGAGAAGGGGCTGATGCGCAGCGACGGCGGCGGATCGGCTTTCTCCGTGCTGCTGTTCCAGGATATCGCCGTCATTCCGATGCTCGCCTTCCTGCCGCTGCTGGCGATCCCTGAGATCGCGGGCACCGGCGCGGGCGAGTTGGCCGGCGAGAGTCATGCCGCCGGCGGCAGCTTCGTCGAACACCTGGCAGGATGGCAGCGCGCGCTGGTGACGGTCGCGGCCATTGCCATCGTCGTCGGCGGCGGGAGCTATCTGACGCGCCCACTGTTTCGCTTCATCGCCATGGCCCACCTGCGCGAAATATTCACGGCTGTGGCACTGATGATTGTCGTCGGCATCGCGTCACTGATGACGCTCGTCGGTTTGTCGCCGGCGCTCGGTACGTTTCTGGCCGGCGTAGTGCTCGCGAACAGCGAGTATCGGCACGAGCTGGAAAGTAACATCGATCCGTTCAAAGGCCTCTTGCTCGGTCTGTTCTTCATCACGGTCGGCGCCGCGATCAATTTCGAACTACTGTTCTCTGACCTCGGCCTGGTTCTTGCGCTAACCGCCGCGCTGATGGTGCTGAAGGGGCTGGTGCTGTTCGTCCTGGCCGTCGTCTTCCATATTCGTGGCGCAGATCGCTGGTTGTTCACGCTCGGCCTAGCGCAGGCCGGCGAGTTCGGCTTCGTTCTGCTGGCGTTCACGGTCGCAAGCAATGTCATCCCGGCTGCGGTGGCCGATCAGCTCCTGCTCGTCATTGCGCTTTCCATGCTGCTGACGCCGGCGTTATTCATCCTGTACGACAAGTTGATTGCGCCCGCATTCTCGGACGCGCAATCGCGAGCGCCTGACGACATCGACGATCAGGGCAAGGTCATCATCGCCGGCGTCGGCCGATTCGGCGGCATCGTCAACCGCATACTGCTCGCGTCGGGCTATAAGACGATTGTTCTGGATTATCATGCCGAGCATCTGGAGAACCTGCGGGTGTTCGGTATCAAGGTGTTCTACGGGGACGCGATGCGACCGGACTTGCTACGCGCCGCCGGCATCGAGGATGCGCGGATGCTCGTTATCGCGATCGACGGCAAGGAGCAGGCCACGGAGATGGTGCAGCATGTGACCCAGAACTACCCACATGTCTACATCGTCGCGCGGGCTTTCGATCGTCATCACGTTTACGAACTGTGGGCCGCCGGCGCCCGCGACATCATCCGCGAAAATTTTGACGGTGCCGTGCGCGCCGGGCGGTCGGCGCTCGAGGCGCTCGGCGCGCATCCTTACGAGGCGGAACGTCAGACTCAGGGCTTCGTAGAGAATGATAAACGCGCGATTCGTGAACTCGCGGAGCTATATGACCCGGACGTGCCGGTGCACGCCAATGAAGCATACGTCGCGCGCACCAAGGAGTTCCTGAAGAGTCATGAAGACGCCATGCGTGGCAACAGCGATGCGTTCGGTATCCGTAACGAACGGGGCTGGGTGCCGCCGCCGCTGGAGGACCCGGAATCGGGGCAATCCAACCGCTAGTGGTCGTTGGCGCATCGAGCGTTTAGCAGGATCGATGGCTGCGGGATGCGATTCGAACGCGTCAGGTACGTCGGGATGTTGCGCGACTGACGTTGGTCGAACGCACCTAGTCGTCGTCTTTGACGATGATCACGACGGCTGAGTTCTCGAATCGCAATTCCTGCTCCGGAACTTCGAGGCGAACGCTGAAGTCCTCGATGAATTCTCCGTTCGCATCAGCGATCAAGGGGATGAGCACGATTTCCTCGCGTGTTTCCGGCGTAAATTCCAGTTGGTCGCGCGTGGGCACCACGAAATCTTGACCCGCGATTGCCGACCCGGACTCGACCACGATTCGAACCGGCAGTTCCGTGGTCAGGTCTGCCGGCGCGCGGACGATCAGGCGCACGAAGCCATCTCCTTCACTCACCTCGACACGCTCGCGCACAAATCCGGCCGGACCGTTCGATGCAGCGGGTTCGAGGATCGCCGGATCCGGTGGCGGGGCAACTTCATCAGCAATATTCGCGGTGACCGCGGACAGCGGTTCGGCCTCGGTCGGTGTTGCCGGCGTTTCTGCGGTCGAGATATCGATCGCTTCCTCGCGCGCTGTTTCGGCCGGTAGCGCAGAATTTGTTGCGTCGACCGGTTCTGCAACGTCGTCGACAAGCGCCGCGTCCGAAGCCGAGCGGTCGCCCGCGAGTTGAACGCCCGGCTCGACTTGCGCTGCCGTTCCGGGTGCGACGACGGGCTCGGCCACATCGCGCATCGTCATGCCGATCGTTTCAGGATCCGAGCCGGGATCGTTCATCGCGAACTGAGCTGTGGCGCCGATGATGACACCGGCGAGTAAAGCGAGTGACGCAGGTCCTAGCCACTCGCTGCGGTTTGTCCCGGCCTCTTTCTGCGGGAACAACTGCAGCAGGCTGTCGACGTCTCGCAACCGATGTTGTCGCCTGAGTGCCAGTCCATGCCGCAGCACGCGCCACTGCACGTGTGTTAGAGCGTCGGGCTTTCGCGGTACGCGCCTTCCGGCTTCCGCCTGCAACGCCGTCAACCGACCGTATGGCCGGAATCCCGTGACCATCCGGTAGAGGGTGCACGCCAACGCATATACATCATCCTGTGGACAGGGCTCGCTGCCTTCGAGTAACTCGCAACTCGCGTATCCGGCGGTCAAGGCGTACGCTGCACCCGTGGCGGTCTTCGTCTTCACCGCACGGCCCCGCACGGTGCCGAAGTCAATGACCTTCACGGATTGATCGCGGCACAGATAAATATTCGCCGGCTTGATATCGCCATGTACGATGCCGTGGGCATGCGCATGAGACAGTCCGGCGACGACTCGGTAGATAATTCTTTCGGTCTCGTCCGGATCCATTGCGTGAGGCCGCAACCTGTCCAGCAACGACGCGAGGGTTTCGCCTTCGAGCCATTCCATCGTAATGAAGTCGGTCGATCCGGCCCGGTCGAAATCGAACACATTGATGATATTCGTATGGCTCAGACGCTGGACCTGGAAGGCTTCCTGCTGCAACCGCGCGAGCGCGTCGGCATCGGCGCGCAGCTCCGG
>CAZISL010000246.1:0-8499 GCA_964541975.1 uncultured Chromatiaceae bacterium
CATCCTGAGCCACTTGCCCCACGCCCGTCGCGGCTCGGGCTTCAAGGCGCTGCTGTCCAAACTCAAGTACCTACCACCGTCGCAGCTCGACGTCATCGTCGAGGCCCATGAATTCGCCTCGCAGGCGCACGAGGGCCAACGCCGTTACTCAGGTGAACCTTACATAACGCACCCGGTCGCAGTCGCCGGCATCCTGGCCGACCTGCACCTCGACTACCAGAGTATCGCCGCCGCCATCATGCACGACGTCATCGAAGACACACCGATGGCGAAAGAGCAGATCGAGGAGAAGTTTGGCGCGGAGATCGCGGCCATCGTCGACGGCGTCAGCAAACTCGACCAACTCAGCTTCAACAGCCGCGCCGAGGCCCAGGTCGAGAGTTTCCGCAAAATGATGCTGGCGATGGTCGACGACATTCGCGTCATCCTGCTCAAACTCGCCGACCGGCTACACAACATGCAAACCCTCGGCGCGCTGCCGCCGGACAAGCAGAAGCGTATCGCGCGCGAGACGCTCGAGATCTACGCGCCGATCGCCAACCGCCTTGGCGTCTATTCACTGAAAACCGAACTCGAGGATAACGGCTTTCGATATGCCTACCCCTACCGTTACAAGGTACTCGAGAAAGCGGTCACGCGTGCGCAGGGTAATCAGAAGCAACTGGTCAAGACGATTTCGCGGCGTCTCGCAAAGGCGCTGGAAAAATCCGGCATCGAAGGGACGGTCATGGGTCGGCAGAAACACATGTACAGCATCTATCGAAAGATGCTCGAGAAACGCCGTTCACTCAGCGAGATCGCCGACGTATTCGCCTTCAGGCTGATCATGCAGGCGCCGGACGATTGCTACCGCGCGCTCGGCATCGCGCATCAGGTATACAAGCCGATGCCCGGCCGTTTCAAGGACTTCATCGCGATACCGCGGGTGAACGGTTACGAATCCCTGCACACGACGCTGCTCGGACCGAACGGCATACCGATCGAAGTACAAATTCGCACCGAACTGATGAACAAGGTCGCCGAGAGCGGCATCGCGGCTCACTGGCAGTACAAGGCCGCGGATAAGGGTGTCATTCCGCCGCAAACCCGCGCGCGCGAATGGCTGGCGAGCATCAGCGAGATGCAGTCGGCGGCGAACTCCGAGGAGTTCATGGAGCACGTCAAGGTCGACCTGTTCCCGGACAACGTCTACGTATTCACGCCGAAGGGCGACATCCTCCGCCTGCCGCGCGGCGCGACCTGCATCGACTTCGCGTATGCGGTCCACACGGACGTCGGCAATCGTTGCGTCGCTGCGAAGATCGATCGCCGGCTCGTGCCGCTGCGAACGGTCCTGAAGAACGGCCAGACCGTGCAGATCATCACGGCCAGGACCGCGCACCCGGACCCGCGCTGGGTCAGCTTCGTCGCGACCGCCAAGGCGCGCCACAGCATTCGCCAGTACCTGAAGAACCTGCAGGCAGATGCCGCACGGGATCTCGGGCGCCGTCTGCTGAACCAGGCCCTGCGCGACGCAGGCTCGTCACTGCGCAAGATCAATCGCGTGCGCATGAACGCGGCGCTGGCCGAGTTAGGCCTGAGTAACACGAACGAGCTTTTCGAGCAGCTCGGCCTCGGCGAACGGCTGGCGCCGCTGGTCACGAAGGTGCTGCTGCAAGACTCCAGCGTGCAATTCGACAGCGAAAGCTCGCAGACGCCGATGGTCATTGCCGGCACGGAAAGCCTGGTCGTCAGCTACGCGCGCTGCTGCCATCCGATACCGGGCGATGACGTCATGGGTTACCTGAGCGCCGGTCGGGGCGTGATCGTCCACCGGAACGTATGTGGCAACCTCAGCGAGTTCCGCAAACAGCCGGACAAGTGGATCGCGGTAAACTGGGAGCGAAACATCGACCGTGAATTCTCGGCCGAGATCATGGTCGAGGTGACGAACCGCCCGGGCGTCCTCGCCGAGATCGCCGCGCGCATTGCGGACACCGGGTCGAACATCGAGCAGGTGTCGGTGGATGAGCGGCTCGAGGACATCGCCGACCTCGTGTTCCTGATCCTCGTGCGAGATCGCGTACACCTCGCCAACGTTATCCGCGGCATTCGCGCGATGTCAGTCGTCAATAAGATCACGCGCACCTGCGCGTAGTGCGGGGCCTGCTCATGAAGAAGATTACGATTCACACGAAGGCTGCGCCCGCGGCAATCGGCACCTACTCGCAGGCGGTACGCGCCGGCGAAACGGTCTACGTATCGGGACAGATCCCGCTCGATCCCGACACCGGTGAGCTGGTCGAGGGCGATATCGCCGCACAGATTACGCGCGTATTCGACAACCTGAAGTCCGTCGCCGAAGGCGCGGGGTTGACGCTACAGGATGCGGTGAAGGTCACGGTCTACCTGACCGATCTCGGCAATTTCGCCACCGTCAACGAAATCATGGCGCGTTACTTCGAGCAGCCGTATCCCGCACGCGCGGCGCTCGGCGTCGCCGCATTGCCGAAGGGTGCCGAGGTCGAGGCCGACGCCATCCTGGTGGCCTGACCAAATTCCCGCGTCCGTGAGCTCTCACGCACCCGCCGATTCACTGACGGCACTACGGGGCGTCGGCCCGGCGCTCGCCGAGCGACTCGGCCGGCTCAATGTCGCGCGACCGACCGACCTGCTGTTCCTGCTGCCACAACGCTATGAAGACCGCACGAGCGTGGCTGCGCTTGGCGCGCTCTTTGCCGGGCAGCGCACGGTCGTCGAGGGTGAAGTCGAACTGACCGAGGTCGTGTTCCGGCGGCGACGCACCATGCTGTCGCGGATCAGCGACGGCACCGGTTCATTGACCCTGCGCTTTTTCTATTTTTCCCGCGCGCAGCAGAACTCGTTGGCGCGGGGCGTGCGCGTGCGCTGTTACGGCGAAGTGCGCAAAGGTCCGGCCGGACTCGAGATGGTCCACCCGGAATATAAGCTGCTCCGGACGGACGAAGCGGCCGCGCTCGACGAAGAACTCACTCCGATCTATCCGACGACCGAAGGCCTGCAGCAGTTCCGTCTGCGCAGCCTGGTCAGCCAGGTGCTCGACCGCAAGGACATCGCCGTCGAGGACCTGCTTCCCGACGACGTCATTGCCGAACTCGAACTGCCGTCGCTCGCGGACGCGATCCGCTATCTGCACCGGCCGCCGCCGGACGCGGATCAGCACGCGCTGGCGGCCGGCAAGCATCCGTGCCAGCGGCGACTTGCGCTCGAGGAAATGCTCGCGCACCACCTGAGCCTGCGACGCGTGCGCGAGGAGAATCGCAGGGAGGGTGCGATCAGCCTGCCCGCGACGAGCGACCTGCGCGAGCGCTTCCTGGACCGCCTCGGCTTCACGCTGACCAACGATCAGCGGGCCGCCCTGACCGACATCGAGACTGACCTCGCCGGCACGCACCCGATGATGCGACTCGTCCAGGGCGACGTGGGCTGCGGCAAGACCGTGGTGGCGGCCGCGGCCGCGCTCGCGGCCGTCGAACACCAATGCCAGGTGGCCATCATGGCGCCGACCGAACTGCTGGCGGAACAACACCGAGACAGCTTCCAGTCATGGTTCGCACCACTTGGCATCAGTGTCGCGTGGCTGTCGGGCAGCCTGAAAAAGAAAGCACGTGATACCGCCTACGCCGCGATCGCATCCGGCGATGCTCAGGTCGTCGTCGGCACGCATGCGCTGTTCCAGACCGGCGTCGAATATCACCGACTTGCGCTCGTCGTCGTCGACGAGCAACACCGGTTCGGCGTACATCAGCGACTACAGCTGATGGAGAAGGGACGCGACGATACGATAACGCCGCACCAGTTGGTCATGACCGCGACGCCGATACCACGGACGCTCGCCATGACGCTGTACGCTGATCTCGACACGTCGATCATCAGGGAACTCCCACCCGGACGCCAGCCGATCCAGACCGTCGCGCTGCCCGAGGAGCGCCGACCAGACATTATCGCGCGCGTGCGCGAAGCGTGCCGCGCAGGGCGTCGCGCGTACTGGGTCTGCCCGCTCGTCGAGGACTCGGAACAGATCGAATCGCAGGCCGCGGAGTCGACGCATGAACTGCTGACGTATGCGCTCGACGACATCAATGTTGGCTTGATTCACGGCCGTATGAAAGCCGACGAAAAAGAGCGGGCGATGGAAAACTTCGTCAGCGGCAAGACGCAGTTACTCGTCGCGACTACGGTCATCGAAGTCGGCGTCGACGTTCCCGAGGCGACGCTGATGATCATCGAGAACGCCGAGCGCATGGGCCTGTCGCAACTGCACCAGCTACGCGGGCGCGTCGGACGCGGCAGCGACTCGAGCAGCTGCGTGCTGCTTTACAAAAGCCCGCTGTCACAGATCGCACGCAAACGACTCGACGTCCTGCGACGCACGACCGACGGCTTCGAGATAGCCCAACAGGATCTCGAACTGCGCGGTCCCGGCGAAGTCCTCGGCACACGGCAAACCGGCCTGATGCAGTTGCGTGTCGCCGACCTGATCCGCGATGCCGATCTCGCGCCCGCGGTCTACAGGATCGCCAAGCAGCTGCTGACCAACTCACCGGACGCGGTTGGAAAAATCATCAATCGCTGGATCGGCACGAGCACCCGCTTCGGCAATGTCTGAGTACATCACCTGCACACCACAACACTGCTAGTATGTAGCCCACTCCGGCGCCCACGCATACCAACCATGCCGACGAACACGCCCGTCAAGAACATGAACCGCTCGGTCACCGATGAACTCCTTAACCAGGGGCGCCAATACTCCCGCCTGATGCGTCTCGATCGGCCCATCGGCATGTGGTTGTTGTTGTGGCCGACGCTCTGGGCGCTGTGGATCGCGGGAGAGGGTCGGCCGACGCCACACGTCTTCTTCGTCTTCGTGCTCGGCGTGATCATCATGCGTTCGGCCGGTTGCGTCATCAATGATTTCGTCGACCGCAACATCGATGGAAAAGTCGAGCGGACCCGCGACCGGCCGCTGGCGACAGGACAGGTCACTTCCGTCGAGGCGGTTGTCCTGTTCGTCACGCTTTCTCTGATCGCGGTCGCCCTGGTCCTGACGCTGAATCGACTGACGCAGATGCTGGCGGTCGTCGGCGCCGGGCTGACGATCATCTACCCGTTCATGAAGCGCTTCGTCGCGGCGCCGCAACTGGTGCTCGGGGCGGCCTTCGGCTGGGGCGTGCCGATGGCATTCGCGGCCGAGACCGGCGAAGTGCCACGCCTCGCATGGCTGATCTGGGTCGCTGCGGTCGTCTGGGCGGTCGTCTATGACACGATGTACGCGATGGCGGACCGCGAGGACGATTTGAAGATTGGCGTCAAGTCGACCGCGATCCTGTTCGGCACGGCCGACGTCTTCATCGTCATGATGCTGCAGATCGTCATGCTGCTCGCGCTATTGCTGATCGGTGCAGCGGCCAAACTGGGCATCTGGTATACCGGCGGCATCGTGATCGCGGCGATGTTCATGTTCTATCAGTTCATGCTGATCCGCGAACGCGACCGGTCCAGGTGTTTCCAGGCGTTCCTGAACAACCGGTTCGTCGGCGCTACCGTGTTCATTGGCATCGTACTCGACTATACGTTTCACCCCATCGCCTGATATCCGCGGCTGAAGCCCTTCAATCCCGCGATGATTCATTGACGCGCAGAGCGGGGATAGCTGCCCGGGTCGCGGCCCATACCAGGACCTCTGCGGCGCCGGACGCACGCAGCGTCCGGGCCAGTTCGACCACGGTGCTGCCCGTCGTAACAACGTCGTCGACGATCGCGACGCATGCACCGTCAACGTCGCCCGACACTTCGAATGCCCCGCGAATGTTTTTCCTGCGCGCGTCGCCGTCGAGCGAAGTCTGCTCGATCGTGTCGACGGCGCGGCGGCATCCCCGCATGAGGGAACGCAAGCCGAGTTGAGTCGCCACCGGTCTCGCGATTTCTTCCGCCTGATTGAAACCGCGGCGAATCATCCGGTTGCGATGCAACGGAACCGGCACTACCAGCTCGGGACGCCGCAACGACCCGCGAATGCTCGCGGCCCGCAAATACACACCCAGTAACTCACCGAGTGCCCGCGCACACTCGGGACGCGAGCGGAACTTGGCCTGTGTCACCAGCCGGTCGACGGGGTAGCGGTAAACGAGTGCCGTGCTCACGGCATCGATGCAACCGAGCTCGATCCGGCAGTTCCCGCATTCCGATCCTGCGCAGCCCGTGGGCAGTTGGTCACCGCACCGGGCACAGGCATTCAGCACCCACGGCAGATCGCCACGACAACCGCGACATACGTTCAACGCCCCGGATGGCAGGCCGCACAGCAGGCAGCGGTTCGGCAGCCAGTCGTTAACCAGCGACGGCTTCACAGGTTGACAGCGAAATGTCTCATCCCGATACTCTCTTTTCTAGCTCCGGCGTGGCCCGGAGTCCCGCCCATAAACCCACGCGTTGGTTCATTTTCTATGTCATCCGTAGCTCCGATGCCCTATAGCGGCGTTCGCACCGACTGGACCCGAGACGAGGTCGCCGACCTGTTCGCGCTGCCCTTCAACGACTTGCTGTTCGAGGCGCAGACGGTCCACCGACGGCATTTCGACCCGAACGCTGTGCAGATCAGCACGCTGTTGAGCATCAAGACCGGCGGATGCCCCGAGGACTGTGCCTATTGCCCGCAAAGCGTCCGCTTCGACACCGCGGTCGAGAACGAGGCCCTGCTGCCGCTGGGCGACGTCATCGCGGCCGCCCGGAACGCCAAGGCGAACGGCGCCACGCGGTTCTGCATGGGCGCCGCCTATCGCCGCCCGAAGCCGCAACAACTCGCCGAGATCAAGGCGATGGTGGCCGCCGTGCATGAGCTCGGCATGGAAACCTGCGCGACGCTCGGCATGCTCGAGGCGGAGCAGGCGGAGGAACTGAGGGACGCCGGTCTCGACTACTACAACCACAACCTGGACACGTCCGAAAACTACTACCCGGAAATCATTACGACGCGCACCTACCAGGACCGACTCGATACGCTGCAGGCCGTGCGGGATGCCGGGCTGAAAGTCTGTTGCGGCGGCATCGTCGGCATGGGCGAGGCCGAGAGCGACTGGATCGACATGCTGCACACCCTCGCCACCCTGCCGGAACATCCGGGCAGCGTGCCGATCAACCAGCTCGTGCAAGTGGCCGGGACACCGTTGACGGACAGGGCACTCGATGACGAGCCGCTCGACATCGACCCGCTGGATTTCGTCAGAGTGATCGCAGTGGCGCGCATCCTGATGCCGGAATCGCACGTCAGGCTGTCGGCCGGGCGTACCGACATGTCCGACGAAATGCAGGCGCTGTGTTTCCTGGCCGGCGCCAACTCCATCTTCTACGGTGAGAAACTGCTGACTACGCCGAACCCCAAGGCGAACCAGGATCTCGAACTGCTGGGACGACTCGGCATGCGGCCCGAGGAATGCTCGACCAAAAACTGATTCGCCGGGGTTTCGAACGCGCCGCGGCCGGGTTCGACGAACACGATTTCCTGCACCGCGAGATTCGCGAGCGCCTGCTCGAAAGACTTGAGGCCGTGCGCATCGAACCGCGGCTCGTTATCGACCTTGGCGCGGGCACCGGCGCGGCGACGCGGGCACTCGCACAGCGCTTTCCCGAAGCGATGATCGTGCCGATCGACCTTACGCACGCGATGCTCGCCGCCGGCAGCGCAACCGGCAACGCGCTGTGCGCCAATGCGGCGCACCTGCCGCTGCCCGACGCATCGGCCGACGTCGTCTTCTCCAACCTGATGCTGCACCACTGCCCGGACCCGGCGGCGGTCCTGAGCGAGGCACGCAGGGCCCTGCGGTCCCCCGGCCTGCTGATGTTTACAACCTTCGGCCCGAACAGCCTGCTGGAACTCGGCCGTGCGTGGGCGACGGCCGACCGTTTCACGCACATCGCCCCGTTCGCGGATATGCACAACATCGGCGATGCGCTGGTGCGAGCCGGCTTCGCTGAGCCGGTCATCGACAGCCAGGTGCTGACGATCACCTACGGCGCGGTCGACAGTCTGATCACGGATTTGCGCAACGCCGGCTCGATCAATGCCACGCCCGACCGGAACCGGGGCCTGACCGGCCGCGCCGCAGGGCAACGCCTGCACGCTGCCTGCCGAGCCCAGGCCGATGACGACGGCCGGATCCCGATCACACTCGACATCGTTTTCGGCATCGCCTGGGCCGGCGAGAATCGACCGCAACGCAATCCTGGCGACCCGATCGAAATACCGCTCGAAAATCTCGGTCGGCCGCCGCGCTGACGACCTTTGGCAAGGTCCAACATCCGGGAGTAACTATTTGTTTTTGTGAAAGTATCTTATCGACCCCAAACGCTCGCGCCGATTGCATGCCGAAATCGCTTCAAGTACCATTTGCGCGCCCGCAAAACGGGCAGTACAAGGAGGTATCGAAGAACAGCTCGGGCAGGGGTCGAATCAGTGGTATTTTTTACCAGTGACGTATTTTG
>CAZISL010000247.1:0-11617 GCA_964541975.1 uncultured Chromatiaceae bacterium
ATCGAGGTACCTGATGGCGAAGCAAGAAGCGATACAAATGGATGGCGTGGTGACCGAGACCCTGCCGAACACGACCTTCCGGGTCGAGCTCGAGAATGGTCACACGGTCACCGCACATATTTCCGGCAAGATGCGTAAACACTACATCCGCATCCTGACCGGCGATAAGGTCACCGTTGAGCTGACTCCCTACGACCTCGCGAAAGGTCGCATCATTTACCGCGAGCGGTAAATCACCCCGTTCTAGTGCAGTTGGCCGGGCGGCGACTCGGGCTCCGACATATGTTCGAGTTTCTTCGTATTAGGCGTCGGCTTCAACGTGAGTTCTTCGCCCTCGAGTCCGATCAGCACGTCGCCCCCGTCTGCAAGCTCTCCGAACAGCAGCACTTCCGCCAGCGGGCGCTTGATGTGCTCCTGGATAACACGCGCCATCGGCCGAGCTCCCATCTTGGGATCGTAGCCACGATCCGCAATCCACTGACGCGCTTCCGGCGTCAACTCGAGCGTCACGTCGTGATTCTCCAGCTGCGCTTCAAGTTCCAGCACGAGCTTGTCGACGACGCGCAGAATCGAGTTCTTGTCGAGCGGAGCAAACTGAATGATCGCATCGAGACGATTCCGGAACTCCGGCGAGAACATCTTCTGGATCGCCGCCATACCATCCGTCGTGTGATCCTGCTGGGTAAAGCCGATCGACGAGCGACTCATGTCCGCCGCACCTGCGTTGGTGGTCATAACCACGATCACGTTGCGAAAGTCCGCCTTGCGCCCATTGTTGTCGGTCAGCGTACCGTGATCCATTACCTGCAGTAGCAGGTTGAAAACCTCGGGGTGGGCCTTTTCGATCTCGTCGAGCAGCAGAACCGAATGCGGGTTCTTGTTGACGGCCTCCGTCAGCAGGCCACCCTGGTCGTAGCCGACGTAACCCGGCGGCGCGCCGATCAGCCGCGAGACGGTGTGACGCTCCATATACTCGGACATGTCGAAGCGAATCAACTCGATACCCAGGCTGTGCGCAAGCTGCCGCGTCACTTCCGTCTTACCGACGCCGGTCGGACCGGAGAACAGGTATGCGCCGACGGGCTTCTCGGGATCGCGCAGACCCGAACGCGCCATCTTGATCGCGGACCCGAGTACGCCAATGGCTTTGTCCTGACCGAAGATCACGAGCTTCAGGTCGCGCTCGAGATGCTTGAGCAGATCGCGGTCCGACGCGGACACGCTCTTCGGCGGTATGCGCGCCATCTTTGCGACGATCGTCTCTATAGTTTCCACCTCGATCACGCGCGACGGCGACGTCGCAGGATCCGCCAGGCGCACGCTTGCGCCCGCTTCGTCGATCACGTCGATCGCTTTATCGGGAAGCTGGCGCTCCGTTAAATGCCGGGCAGACAATTCCGCCGCAGAACACAATGCCTCGTCGGTGTACTTGACGTCGTGATGCTCTTCGAACCTCGAGCTCAATCCGCGCAGGATGTCGATGGTCTCGCCAACGGTCGGTTCTACGATGTCGATCTTCTGAAACCGCCGCGCGAGCGCATGATCCTTCTCGAAGATTCCCCGATATTCCTTGTACGTCGTCGATCCGATACAACGCAGCTCGCCATCTCCGAGCACCGGCTTGATCAGGTTGGACGCATCGAGAACGCCGCCGGACGCCGCGCCGGCACCGATCACGGTGTGAATCTCATCGATGAACAGGATCGCATCGGGGTCTTTCTGCAGATCCGCAATCACGCCCTTGAACCGCTTTTCGAAATCGCCACGATACTTCGTGCCCGCCAGCAGCGCGCCCATGTCGAGTGCGTGAATCGTCGCGTTCTTCAAAACCTCCGGCACTTCGCCGTCTACGATCATCTTCGCGAGACCCTCCGCGAGCGCCGTCTTGCCGACGCCGGCCTCGCCAACGAACAGCGGGTTGTTCTTGCGCCGGCGACACAGAATCTGCACGGTGCGTTCGATCTCGGCCGCGCGGCCGATCAGCGGATCCGTCTTGCCGTCGATCGCACGTTGATTCAGGTTGGTCGCAAAACTCTCCAGCGGACTGGATGCCTCATCCTCATCGCTCTCTTCCGGCCCGGCACCGCGCGGCTCACCGGACAGGTCACCGCTCTTGCTCAAGCCGTGAGAAATAAAATTGACGATGTCGAGACGCGAGACGTCGTGCAGGCCGAGCAGATAGACTGCGTGCGATTGCTTCTCGCCAAAAATCGCAACGAGTACGTTTTCGCCGCGAACCTCCTTCTTGCCACTCGACTGGACATGAAACACGGCACGCTGCAGCACGCGCTGGAACCCCAGCGTCGGTTGCACTTCCTGACCGTCATCCGTGGTCAGACGTGGCGTCGATTCGTCGATAAAATCTGTCAGCTCCTTGCGCAGCCGGGTCATTTCGACGCCGCAGGCGGTCAGGATCTCCGTAACCTTGGGAATATCCAGAATCGCGAGCAGTAAGTGCTCGACAGTCATGTATTCATGACGCTCGGACCTTGCCTGCTGAAACGCCTCGTTCAGACAGTATTCCAGTTCGCTACTCAGCATCGTGCTTGGTTATCCTTTGCTAGATTTCTTCCATCGTACACAGCAGCGGGTGTTGATGCTGGTCCGCGAAAGCGCTTACCTGCGCCACCTTGGTCTCTGCTATTTCGTACGTATACACGCCACAGATTCCTTTGCCCTGCGTGTGCACCTCCAGCATGATCCGGGTCGCCTGCGGCCGGTCCATGCTAAAAATCGTCTCGAGCACCTCGACGACGAATTCCATCGGCGTGTAATCGTCGTTCAGCAGGATCACACGAAATAGCGGTGGTTTCTTGGTGACCGGCTTGGCCTCTTCGACCGCCAGCCCCCTTTCGTCATCCGGTCCCGCCGGAAATTCCTTGTCCTGGTCGCCTGCCATAAATCCTTAACATCGCTGAACGAAACTCACGTAAGACGCAATAAGATACTACAATCGCTCAGCCTGGACAGACGACGCTCCCATCGCGCAGATGCGCCCGACTGTCCGCAAGGCTACCAGCAACGACCGGACACTTCCGTGCTCCATGGCACGTCCCGCACCGCTCAACAGCGCGCCAAACATTTGCCGCCCCGCCGCGTGACGCAGGTCCCGCCCACCGAGAACGCCTCGAAAGAATCGCCGAAAATGAGGCCTAACATCAGCAATTTACAGCGAATTTTGAACGGTTTGGTTGCCATTATGCGTAGACCCGATATGATGCTCATTGGTTCCTTCGAACACTGCGCGACCAGCGCCCGAACGCCTACGCGCCGCAATATGCCCCGACGATCCCGGTGAACATGCAAGAACTGATATCCCGCTGGAGCAGCCAGTCTCCAGAACAGCTAGTGGCCAGGGCCAGCCAGCACCTGCCATTCTGGGTATCGCTATTGTTCGTCGTGCTGATTGCCTACTACCTCGCACGCATCGCCTGGATGCTCTATCCCGCATCGGACGATTTGACCTGGACGCCGCCACAAATGATCGGTGCGGCTCAGCAATCGAATACCGGCGGGGTTCAGTCAGCGGATTATGGATCGATCGTCAACGCGCACTTGTTCGGCATGGCCACCGAATCCGCGGAACCCGCCGCCGTCGTCGAAACCGAAAATGCCCCGGATACGCGTCTGAACCTGAAACTGCGCGCAGCTGTCGCCGCGACCAGCGAGGACGTCGCGCACGCGATCATTGCGGACGGTTCCGGTAACGAAAAAGTTTACTTCGTCAAGAGTTCGATTCCCGGCGGCGCCACCCTGCATCGCGTTCACGCGGATCGCGTCATCCTGAATCGCGGCGGGGTACTCGAAACCCTGCGCCTGCCGCGCGAGTTCGAGAGTAGCGCTACCAGCGCCTCTGCGCGCCGCACGCCGCGCGCCGCATCGCCGCAGGCCTCCAACGTCCAGCAACTACTGACGAACAATGCTGCCAGCCTGACCGAGATCATTCGCCCGCAGCCGTTCATGCCAAACGGGCAGCTGAAAGGCTACCGGGTGTTTCCGGGCCGCAACCGCCAACAATTCATCGCACTGGGTCTCAGACCCGGGGACCTCGTCACGGCGGTGAACGGCGTAGCACTGAATAATCCCGCTCAGGGCATGGAAATCTTCCGCAGCCTGGGCGATTCGAGCCAGGTGAGCGTGACGGTCGAACGCGCGGGCAAAGAGCAGCAGCTGAATCTCGATATCGGACAATTGGCCGCCGCGGGCGGAAATACTCGCTGATGAAATTGGTAGTGAACAAAACGATACACAGACGCCTGGCGACGATGATCACGTTCGCATTATTGCTCGTGCAGCCTGCGGGCCACGCACAGGAAGCGACGATCACGCCGAATTACAAGGATGCGGACATCCGCCAGGTGATCGAGGCCGTCGGTGAAATCACCGGGCGCAATTTCGTGCTGGATCCGCGGGTCAAGGCGCAGGTCACGATGCTGTCGTCGACGCCGATGTCGCCCGACGCGTTCTACGAGGCCTTTCTGTCCATCCTGCAGGTGTACGGTTTCGTCGCGGTCCCGTCGGGCAACCTGACCAAGATTCTCCCGGACGCCAACGCACGGCAGGTTCCGGGGGCCGAGGGCCGAACTGCAGCGAATCAGGCCGCGGACGACATCGTCACGCAGGTCATCTCGATCAACAATGTGGCGGCGGCCCAGCTCGTCCCGATCCTGCGCCCGCTGATACCCCAGTACGGGCACCTGGCCGCGCATCCAGCCTCGAACATGCTGATCATTTCCGATCGCGCCGCGAACGTGCAACGCATGATGCGCATCATCCGTCGCATCGATCAGGCAACCGACGACGACTTCGACGTGATCCGCCTGCAGCACGCCTCGGCCTCGGAAATCGTGCGCGTCGTGAATTCGTTGAACCAGGGAGCGCGCGCCGACGGCGGCGCGGCGGCACCGACGACCGTCGTGGCCGACGACCGCACGAACAGCATCCTGATCGGCGGTGACAAGAGCAAACGTCTGCGTATTCGCACGCTGATCATGCATCTCGATACGCCCCTGGAAGAAGGCGGCGATACGCGGGTCCGCTACCTCCGGTACGCCGATTCCGAGGAACTCGCAACGAAACTGCAGACGCAGTACCAGCAGGCCGCCACCGAACCCGGCGGGCCGGCGGAGGCCGGCACCATTACCATCTGGGCCGACGCACCGACGAATGCTTTGGTCATCACCGCTCCGCCGAAAGTTATGCGCTCGCTAATGAGCGTGGTAGATAAACTCGACATTCGACGGCTGCAGGTTTTGCTCGAAACGATCATTGTCGAAGTATCCGCAGAGAAAGCGGCCGATCTCGGCGTTACCTGGGCCATCGGAGACGCGAATCTCGAGAATGCCGTCGGCGCAACGCAGTTCGACGGCGTGACCGGCGTCACCGGCCTTGCCCGCGCAGTGATCGGCGGCGGTGATTCGGTGCCCGATGTATCGCTGAACAACGGCATCACGGTCGGACTGGGTCGCCTGTCCGATTCCGGACTAAGTTTCGTCGCACTGATCGAAGCGCTCGAGGCCGATACGAATACCAACATCATGGGTACGCCGATCCTGACAACCCTCGATAACGAGGAAGCGGAGATCCGCGTCGGTCAGGAAGTCCCATTCGTCACCGGCAGTTTCACGAACACCGGCGCCGCCGCCGGCTCGGTCAACCCGTTCCAGACGGTTGAACGCGAGCAGGTCGGTCTGACGCTGAAGATAACGCCGCAAATCAACGAAGGCAGTGCCGTGCGCCTTAAGATCGAACAGGAAGTTTCATCGATCTCGGAGAGCACGCAGGCCGTCGATTTGATCACGAACAGCCGCAACATCAATACGGCCGTAATCGTTGAGGATCGCGGTATTCTCGTTCTTGGTGGACTAATCCGCGAAGACGTCAACGAGAAGGAACAACGTGTTCCCCTCCTCGGCAGCATCCCGCTCCTTGGCGCATTGTTCAGGTCGACGAGTTCGCAGACGGTCAAGACAAATTTGATGTTCTTCATCAAACCGACGATCCTGCACGACGATCGGCAGGTCGCGCTCGAAACCGGCGCAAAATACAACCTGATCCGCGAGCTGCAACTGGAGCAGACCAGTTCGATGAAGATCCTCCCGCAGCTCCAGTACAACCCTCCGGGGATCCCCGGCGACGTAACCGACAACGTCTCGGAAAACCTCGAAGAAGCCGTGCGCGAACTGGACCGTCAGCGCGAACAGCAGAACGACGACGGCACGCCGACGATCGACCTGCGCAAACTCGAACCGGCCGAACCAACCGAATCGACCGATTCGACCGATTCGACCGGAGAGTAAACGATGGCAAGCTCGGTGCCACCGGATCAGTTCGCCGACGATTTCGCTTCGTCCGGTCTCGTCGACGCATCCATTACGGACACAGTAACCGAACCGATACTTGGTGATACGCCGGTTGACGATGTTCCAGACGTCGAAGATCAGGGCGAAGAGCGACTGCTGCCATTCTCGTTCGCCAAGCGGCATGGCGTTCTGGTCAAGGGATTCGAAGGCGGCAAGGCAGTAACGCTGGTACGCGACGACGCGACGCCCGTCGGTCTTGCCGAGGTGCGGCGCTTTGCCGCCCGGCCGCTGCTGACAGAGGTCGTGTCGCCCGTAGAGTTCGACAATCAGCTACAACAGATCTATGAGCGCGAATCGAACTCGACGATGCAGATGGTCGATGGCCTGGGTGACGAAAACGATCTGCTGCGTGCCGCTCAGGACCTGCCCGAACCATCCGACCTCCTCGAGAGCGACGACGATGCCCCAATCATTCGGCTGATCAACGCGGTACTGACCTCAGCCGTAAAAGAAAACGCCTCGGACATCCACGTCGAACCGTTCGAAAACCGGCTCGTCGTGCGGTTCCGTGTCGACGGCGTATTACGTGAGGTCCTGCAGTCGCGACGCGCGGTTGCCCCGCTCGTCGTATCGCGCATCAAAGTCATGTCGAAACTCGATATCGCCGAGAAACGATTGCCGCAGGACGGCCGCATCTCGCTACGTATCGCGGGACGAGCAGTCGACGTACGCGTATCCACGATGCCATCCGGTCATGGCGAACGCGTTGTGCTGCGGCTGCTCGACAAGCACGCCGGCCGGCTGGACCTGACGCAACTTGGCATGGAACCCACGGCGCGTGAGACGATCGATGACCTGATCCACCGGCCGCACGGAATCATCCTGGTGACCGGCCCGACGGGTTCGGGCAAGACGACGACGCTGTACGCCGCGCTCGAGCGCATCAACGACAACACGCGCAATATCATGACCGTCGAGGATCCGATCGAGTACTACATCGACGGCGTCGGGCAATCGCAGGTCAACACCAAGGTCGACATGACCTTCGCCCGCGGTTTGCGAGCGATCTTGCGCCAGGATCCCGACGTGGTCATGGTCGGGGAAATTCGCGACCTGGAGACGGCCGAGATCGCCGTGCAGGCGAGTCTGACGGGACACCTCGTGCTATCCACGCTGCACACCAATACGGCCGTCGGCGCCGTCACCCGCCTGCGCGACATGGGCGTCGAACCGTTTCTGCTGTCGTCGAGCCTGATCGGCGTGGTCGCACAGCGCCTCGTCCGCGTACTCGACCCCGACACCAAGGTTCCGCATCCGGCGAACGAGTACGAGTGCCGCATGCTGGGCGCCGACCCGGCCAACCCGCCGCCACTTTACAGCCCTCCGGAAGGCACTCCACTGGGCGAAGGATTCCGGGGCCGCAGCGGTATTTATGAACTCGTCTCGATAGATGACGAGATTCGCACGATGATCCACGATGGCGCGGGCGAGCACGAGCTCGAGCAACACGCGCGCACGAGGAGCCCGGGAATCCGCGAGGATGGGCTTAGACGCGTGCTTGAGGGCATGACGACACTTGAAGAAGTGATGCGCGTCACGCGCGCGGACTGACGAACCCGGCTAAATGGGGGCTTTCGAATACACAGCCGTCGATTCCCGGGGCAAGGAAAAGAAAGGAGTCATCGAAGGCGACACCGCGAAGCGGGTACGCCAGCAACTGCGCGAGCGCGACCTGCTCCCGCTGGCTGTCACCGAGATCGCCGAGAAAGAGGCAACCCGCCAGCAATCGTTCACGGTTCGCCGCACGCTCGGTGCCGCCGACCTGGCACTGATTACGCGCCAGATAGCGACGCTCGTTCACTCCTCCATGCCGATCGAGGAAGCACTGACGGCAGTCGGCGAACAGAGCGAAAACCCGCGCATCAAGAGCATCATCATGGGCGTGCGCGCCAAGGTCATGGAGGGGCACACGCTCGCCGACGGCCTGGGCGACTTTCCGAAAGCGTTCCCGACGCTATACCGGGCGACGGTCGCGGCTGGCGAGCAGTCGGGTCATCTCGACGCCGTATTGGAACGCCTCGCCGACTACACGGAGAGCCGGCAGGAACTGCGTCAAAAGGTCATGAACGCGATGATCTACCCAATCGTGCTGACGGTACTGGCGCTCGGCATCGTATCGCTGATGCTGGTCTACGTGGTGCCCAAGGTCGTGGGCGTCTTCGCGAACACCGGCCAGGAACTGCCGACCCTGACAATTGCGTTGATCGGCCTCAGCGACTTCCTGCGTGACTATGGCCTGCTGCTCGCAGCCGGGCTGGGAATCGTCGCGTGGATCATCAATCGTCTGCTAAAGAACCCGGGTCCGCGCAGGAAGCGGGATCTGTTGCTCCTGCGCCTGCCAGTCGTCGGCAGGATCGTGCGCGGTTTCAACACCGCGCGATTCACGCGTACGCTGAGCATCCTGACCGGCAGCGGCGTCCCGGTCCTGGAGTCGCTGAAGATCGCCAGCGAGGTCATCACCAACCTCCCGATGCAAGAGGGCGTTCAGGAAGCTGCAGAGCGCATTCGCGAGGGCGCCCCGATCGGCAAGTCGCTCGGGGAAAGCGGCCACTTCCCTCCACTGGTAATTCACCTGATATCCAGCGGCGAAGCCAGCGGCGAACTCGATGCCATGTTGGGTCGTGCCGCGCAGAACCAGGAGCGCGAGATCGACGGGCTTATCGCCGCCCTGCTGGGCATCCTCGAGCCCGCGCTGATCGTCGGCATGGGCGTAGTCGTGCTGACGATCGTGCTCGCGATTCTGCTGCCGATTTTCGAGCTGAACCAGCTCGTCAGCTAGTCCTCCCCGCCCCGCCGATCCGGCGGGCTTATGACAAATTGAGTACTGGTTCACGATTTTTCATTGCCGCGATTGCAGGCGCAATGGTTTCGATCTATAAGCTTTTTCGAAGGACTTGTTTCTACATAAGCGATTGAAATTATTACGCAAGGAGTCGCCCGATGATGGGAGACATCAAAGACATCAAGAACACGGACGAAGACGACGGACTCGATGAGTTCGGCGGATTCGAGGACACCGTGGAACTCGATGCGAAAAGCAATACAGCGGATACGAGCAACGTCGGCGATCCATCCGTGGAACTGAACGTCGACGAGATCGTTGCCGAGCTGGAAGCGGATATGGGCAAGGCGCCATCCGACGATCACCAGAACGCCCGGAAGCGTCTCGAAGAGCTGCTCGAGGAAAGGCGCGCGGCGCGTGAACTGGACGACATCGACGAACTGGCACTCGACGACTTCTGAGTTACTTCTCCGCAGCGTCTGTCTTTTTCGGTGACACCCACATCGTGATCACCGCTCGGAACACGATCTGACCGGCCTCATCGGCGACGGACACGCCGACAGGCATGTCCATTGCCTTGCCGAAATCAGGGATGGGATCGATGACCGCCATGGCTTTGAGATCGGTTCCCGCCTTCCCGAGATACTCGACCGTCATACCTTTCGGTATCCATCGATGGGTGGCGGGAATCGTCGCATCCGTCATCGTACCGGCGGCGAGTTCGGCCATGTTGCAGATGGCGATCGCATGCACCGTTCCGATGTGATTCAACACTGCACGTCTTTTACGGATTCCAACTTCGCCGTAGCCGGGACGCAGCTCGACGATACGGGGGCGTATGCTGCCGAAGTATGGCGCCTTCCAGCAGACGACCCGGGTGAATAACCACTTACCGAATGGCCAGGCCGACAGTCGCCGCCAGATTTGTAATGTGCTTGCCACTCGCCTCAAATTCTCCGTCCTTGCTCCTATCCTATCGCATGACCGCGAGCGACTTGAATCGGCCGTTTACGCGCGTATATTTGCAGCATGACTGACGAAACTAAAAAATCTTCTGATACACCCCAGGTTGACAAAGAGCCACCATCGCCCGACGACCTGGTGCATATGTATGGCGGGTTCCTTTACGTAGTCGTGCCCCTGGCGCTGATCGCGCTGATCGTCTACCTGGTTCTCAAATAGCGGGCCCGCTTCCCGTCGAAGCGCTTTTGCCGCGCCGCGATAGTTCGGCGTACCTGCCTCTGTATTGCGAACGACCGCCCGACCTGACCATTCTACTGGGCGAAACTTCGGCGCCCGAATTCAGCCGCTCAGGCCTGCAAACGCGCTAACGAAAACTCCTGCTCCGCGCAGTCAGCCGCCCCAACAGTTGCGAGTGATCATGCAGACGTCGAGCCACGACATGCAATACGTCGCCCTCACGCTGGACCTTCCCGGAAACACCCATCAACCTCGAATTAAGTAGCTCCCGACGCCAGCGCTTCGCCACGGCTTCCCAGACGACCAGATTGATATAGCCCGTCTCGTCTTCCAGCGTCACGAAAAACACGCCCTTCGCGCTGCCGGGACGCTGCCGCGTAATAACGATGCCGGCGGTCTCGACCGCCACTTCGTTCGGGCAGGCGTTGACCTGCTCGGCGCTCAGGATGTTTCGCGCCGCGAAGCGCTGCCGCAGCAACGCGAGCGGGTGCCGGCGCAGCGTCAGGCCCGTGTGGTTGTAATCGGCGGCGATGTCCTGCCCCTCGGTCGGTTGCCTGAGCATCGGCAGGCCCTCTTCCACCCGCGTTCCGGCGAGCAACGGCAGCGGCGTCTCTATACCCGCGATATCCCAGCGAGCGCGGTGGCGATTGCCGACCAATGGCCTCAATGCGTCGGCAGCAGCCAGCGCTTCGCGATCCTTGCGGTCGAGTGACGCGCGCAGGGCAAGATCCTGTACGTCAGTGAAAGACCGCGAACGCCTCGCGGACAAGAGTCGCTGCGCACCGGCCTCGCTCAAGCCATTCACCTGCCGCAGACCGAGCCGCACTGCCGCCGCACCATCAGCACGCCGCTCGAGTGTCGAATCCCAGTCGCTGCAATTGATGTCGACCGGGCGCACTTCGACGCCATCACGTCGCGCCATCTGCACGAGCTGGGCGGGCGCGTAGAAGCCCATCGGCTGACTGTTCAACAACGCGCACGTGAACGCCGCGGGCTCATGGCACTTCAGCCATGCAGATACGTAGACGAGTAACGCGAAACTCGCGGAGTGCGATTCAGGGAAACCGTATTCGCCGAACCCCTGGATCTGGTTGAAGATCTGCTGCGCGAAATCGGCCGAATACCCGCGCCGGCGCATCCCGTCGATGAGCTTGTCCTCGAAGGGTCCGATACCGCCGCGGCGTTTCCACGCGGCCATCGCGCGGCGCAACTGGTCCGCCTCGCCCGGCGTGAACCCCGCGGCCACGACGGCGAGCTGCATGACCTGCTCCTG
>CAZISL010000248.1:0-5565 GCA_964541975.1 uncultured Chromatiaceae bacterium
GGCGGCGCTCGCTTCCTCGTCTTGTCTCATGCATCCGACGAGCAGGGTGTCCGTGATTTTGCGAGCCGAATTTCAACAGCGGTTCGGGAACTCGGGCTGCATCATCCCCGATCCGGCGTCTCGAAGTTCGTAACCGTCTCATATGAGGTGACGGTCGCCGATGCTGCCAATGAGCAGCGAGGCGCGAACGACTTTCTCAATGACTTACTCGGGGAGGTCTCCGAGTAGCTCGGTAGTATCCAGGTCCGCTGATTCCTGTTCTTTTTCTTCGACGCGCGTGACCCTGGCAAGTACGCCGAATTTCGGATGATCGAAATAACGCAGCTCGCCGGATCGAAATATGCGATTTTCGTTGATGCGGTAGCGAATCGCTTGGGCTCCGTCGATTTCCCCCAACCTATTGAGCGTACGGTAGTCGCCGTAGCCTGATGTGGGATCGTCGGCGCCGGACATTCGCGTAGCCGATTGCGGCGCGTCGAGCTGCAGGTCAACGACAAGATGCAGGAAACGGCTCAGATAGAGTTTCAGGCTGCCGTCGAGCCCCCCGGGCAGTCGACCCATCGAACCAAGATCGATGGCCCGCGTTTCATCCTCAGGCCATGTGATCTGGGTCCAGCCGAAGTGCATGACCGGGTCGTAAACGTCGAGACGACGCAAGTGGCCCAAAATGTCGCGCATCGTGTACTCGGTTGCGGGGAGGTGAGCTAACTCGATGTTCCGCATTCTCCTCGGCATCTCTTCGAGCGGATCTTTCTCAAGCAGCAACGACTCATCTTCCAGACCGGGATCTTCGATGATCGGCCTATCGGCCGGAAATATCTCAGTGCCGGGCGCGACATCCTGCGCGTACTTGAAGATAATCATTTCGACCGTGTAGCGCCGGATTTCCTGCTCTTCTTCGGCAATATCATCCTGCGCCTGCAGCGCCACAAAGGGCAAAAATGTCAGGCAGATTAACGTCGTTGTTCGCATTGACCGCATCATTCGTACAAATTCCTAGCTTTTGACCGCGAGATCCCGCATCAGGTTCTCTATCGTTTTGAACCGCGTTTCCAGGTCTGACAGATCGTCCCGAATCTGCAGCCGATGCGATCCCTGTAAACGGTATTCTCGGTTGTTATTTTGCACTAATTGCACGAGCGCGACAGGGTCAATGTGACTTACCGAGCCGAATACGAGGTAGCCACCGGCGTCTGCCGCATCGATCTTCTCGATACCGAGCGCCCCGGCCGACTTCTTGATGGCGGCGATTCGTATCAGGTTCTTGGCACTGTCGGGGAGCAAGCCGAAGCGATCGATCAGTTCCACCTGCAGCTCACGCAGCTCGGCGGCCGACTCCGTGGCCGAGATTCGTTTATAAAGGATCAAGCGCAGGTGTACGTCGGGGACATAATCGTCCGGCAACAGGGCCGGGATGTGCAGATTGATGTCGACTCCGGCATGCAGGGGTGCTTCGAGGTCCGGTTCTTTGCCCGACCGCAGCGAGTCGACGGCGCGGCCCAATAGCTCGGTGTAAAGCGAAAAGCCGATTTCCTGAATCTGTCCGCTTTGTGTGTCGCCCAGCAGTTCGCCGGCACCGCGAATCTCGAGATCGTGCGTGGCCAGTGTAAAACCGGATCCCAGGTCTTCGAGCGAATCAATGGCTTCCAGGCGCTTGATCGCATCGGCGGTCATGACTGCTTTGGGCGGCGCCATCAGGTAGGCGTACGCGCGATGATGCGAGCGGCCGACGCGCCCGCGCAGCTGATGCAGCTGTGCGAGGCCGAAACGATCCGCTCGATTGATAATAATTGTGTTCGCCGTCGGCACGTCAATACCGCTCTCGACGATTGTCGTGCACAGCAGTACGTTAAAACGGCGGTGGTGGAAGTCGATCATGACCTGCTCGAGTTCACGTTCGGGCATTTGCCCGTGGCCGATGCGAATATTGGCTTCGGGCACCAGTTCCTCGAGCCGCCCTGCAATACGGCCAATGTCTTCGACGCGGTTGTGAATGAAATAAACCTGGCCACCGCGTTTGATTTCACGCAGACAGGCTTCGCGTATGATGACTTCGTTCCACTCGGAGACGAAGGTCTTAACAGCGAGACGCTCCGCCGGTGGCGTGGTGATTAGCGACATTTCGCGCAAGCCGCCGAGCGCCATATTGAGTGTTCGCGGAATTGGTGTCGCGGTCAGCGTTAGTATGTCGACTTCACTGCGCAGGGACTTGATAGCTTCCTTGTGGCGCACGCCGAAGCGGTGTTCTTCGTCGACGATTACAAGGCCGACATCGTGAAAGTCTTTTGTGTGCTGCAATAGACGGTGCGTGCCGATCACGACATCGACCGTACCCGATCGAAGGCCTGCAACGATATCCCTGACCTGCTTGGCCGACTGAAATCGCGACAGGACCTCGGCGCGGATCGGCCAGTCGGCAAACCGGTCTCTGAAGGTTTGTCCGTGCTGCTGTGCGAGCAGCGTGGTTGGCACGAGCACGGCGACCTGCTTGCCGCCGTGTATGGCAGCGAAGGTCGCCCGCAGGGCTACTTCCGTCTTGCCGAAACCGACGTCGCCGCAAACGACGCGGTCCATGGCCTGGTCGGATGCCAGATCCTCGAGTACATCGTCGATCGTATCGGCCTGGTCTTCTGTGAGTTCGAAAGAAAAACCGGACTCGAATGTGCGGTATTCGATTTCAGGCCAGTGAAAGCTGAAGCCGGGTCGCGCTGCGCGTCGTGCATAGACATCGAGCAGTTCGGCCGCGACGTCGCGAATTTTCTTGATCGCACGGCGCTTGGCTTTCTCCCATTGGTCGCTCCCGAGTCTGTGCAATGGCGCATTGTCAGGCGAAGCGCCCGTGTAGCGGGAAATCAGGTCGAGGGCATGTACCGGAACGTAAAGCTTGTCGCCGTCGGCGTATTCGAGATGCAGGAATTCTGCCGTGATCCCGCCGACCTCCAGAGTGACCAGCCCCAGGTATCGGCCCACGCCATATTCTTCGTGGACGACCGGGGACCCCGGTTCGAGATCGTTGAGCTGCCGAATGATGGTTTCCGGGTCGCGGTCGCTCTGCCGTTTGCGCCGGCGCGTCTTGGTGCGTTCGCCGAATAACTGTTGCTCACTGATGACGGCAACTTTGGCGCCGGGGAGGAGGACGCCACTGTCGATCGGCGCTACGGCGACGCCGATGCGCTGCCCGAGTTCGGTAAAGGCTCGCCAGTCGCCGACGCGAGTCAGGTCGAGGCCGCGGCCGGCCAGCAGGTCCAGCAGCTGCTCACGGCGGCCGGGTGAGTCTGTCGAAAACAGTACGCGGCCGTCGAAAGTCTGCAGGAATTGCATCAACGACCCCGCGGCATCTTCGTAGCGGGCTTCGATCTTCATGGCCGGCGGCAGGCGCGTGTCGAAATTGAGGTTTCCGCGCCCTCCGGCGAGCGATTGCGCGGAATAGCCTATGTGTGCAAATTCCTTGAGCCGCTCCGTCACGGATTCGGGTGCCAGGAAGGTCTCGCCGATACTAAGAATCGGCCGTTCCGGGTCGAGGCTGCAAAGCTCGAATCGTTCGCCGGCTTCCACCCAGAACTGCTGCAAGAGCGAGTCCAGCGCAGTCGGCGCGAGAACCACACAATCGTTCGGGACGTAGTCTATGAGCGTCGCGGTGCTTGCAAAGAAGAGCGGCAGGTAATACTCGATGCCGCCGTGCGCGATGCCATCCGAAATATCCCGATAGACGCGCGACTTTCCGGGCTGACCCTCGAAGCGCTCGCGGTAGCGATCACGAAAACCATGAATGGCATCTGCGTCGAGCGGCACTTCGCGGGCAGGCAAGACATTGATGTTGGCCACCTTGTCGGCGGACAACTGTGTCACTTCCGAAAAGTAGCGCAGCGACTCGATCTCATCGTCAAAGAAATCGATGCGCACCGGGGAATTGGTCCCCATCGGGAAAATGTCGATCAGAGAGCCGCGCACCGCAAACTCACCGTGCTCCGAGACCTGGGGAACCCGAAAATAACCGGCCGCGACCAATGCGTCGGTGAATTCCTCGCGACGCAGGGTTTGCCCTGTCGACAAAGATAAGGAGCGGGCGGCTACGTAGTCGAGGGGAGGGAGTCGTTGTTGCAACACGTTGGCCGCCGCGATGACGATGCCATTTCGTAGCTTCGGCAACGCGGTAAGTACGCTCAGACGTTGCGAAATGATGTCCTGGTGCGGCGAAAAGCTGTCCCAGGGTAGCGTCTCCCACTCGACGAAATGCAGGACGGGCAAATCCGGCCCGGCGAAAAAACGGATTTCTGCTTCGAGCTGATCGGCGTGCCGCGGATCCTCGGCCAGCATCAGGATCGGTCGATCGACATTCTGTGCAAGCTCGGCCGCTACCAGCGCGGTACTTGCGCCAATCAGGCGTCCCCAGCCGTTGGCGGAGCCGGCCGCAGGCACGGCGGTTGGCGTTGGAATAAGGAATGATGTGCTCAACGGTCTGCTCGCCAGCCCAAGGTCGTTGCTTCGATGGTCTACAAAATGGGGGACGCGATTATTACACAGAGGCCACCAGACGCGTTCGCCTCAATTGGACACGAAAAAGCCCAGGCCGTTTCCGGCCCGGGCTTGTCAACAAAGCGTGTGTTCGGTGTTAGTGTTTGACGACAGCGTGGATTACGCGGTCGTACTCGAAGAATACGACGAAATCCTTGTATTCCCAGCGTGTAATCGGTGGATCGCCGACCGGTGCCCGCGCCGAAACCGGGCTGCCGTACTTGGACTCGACCCGTGCCTGCGTCATGCCACGACTTGGGCGTGCATCGCCGGAACCCGCAGACATGCCGTCCATTTGCAGCGTGTCGGCCTGTGCGGTGCCGAACAGGGCCAGGAACAGGGCGATCAGTGTAGCCGTGCGCAGTTTGGTCATAGGTCGTTCTCCCGGGAGCGATCCGGAGACTATAGCATTGCTCGCCGGACCAAAAAACAGTTGATCTATAAGGTTTTTACACGGGTCCGGGCCCGGTATATGCGAACTGTGTCACAAACCCCTGGTGTCCTGTCCCGCAGGCCCTGAATCCACACGAACATGCGGGACAGGGCACCAGCGGCGAAACGCAAAGTCGCCGCGCCAAGAATGTGGTTTAATCCGAGCCGATGACCAACCCCGTCGAACTCTTCGTCGGGCTGCGCTACCTCAGGGCCAAGCGGCGCACCCGATTCGTATCCTTTATCACGTTGATATCCCTCCTCGGGATCGCGCTTGGCGTGGCGGCGCTCATTGTCATCCTTTCGGTCATGAACGGCTTCGAAGGCGAGCTGCGCGGCCGCCTACTCAGTATGTCCGCCCACGGCTCCGTCACCGGGGCTAACGGCAAGACCGAGGACTGGCGCACGCTCGTCGATGAGGTCAGCGCGGAACCCGGCGTCGCGGCGGTTGCACCAATCGTGCAGATGGAAGGCATGATCCAATCCGGCCCCGAACTGTTCGCGGTCCTCGTGCACGGCGTCGATCCGCTGTACGAGAAACCGCTGTCGGGCGCAATGATCAACATGGTCGAGGGCGATTTAAACGACCTGCAGGTGGGCAGTCGCGGCATTATCCTG
>CAZISL010000249.1:0-11744 GCA_964541975.1 uncultured Chromatiaceae bacterium
CGTCGCGCAGCGCTGGTCCGCCTGCGCCTCGGGATCGCGCCATTGGGACAGCCCGCGGCACTTGAAGCGTCCCGCGTAGGGCGTCTTGTTGAACTTCGGCTCGAAGGTCCACCGTTCCTCGCCGGTCGCGGGATCGAGCGCAATGACTTTCGTAAACGGCGTGCAGACGATCAGGTGGCCGCCCGCTTCTTCCGGCAACAGGATCGGTGTCGCCTGAAAATCGATGAACTGCTTCAGATTCGGATTCTCGTCGACGGCCCCGGTTCGATAGGTCCAGGCGAGCTCGAGGTTCGCCACGTTGTCACGATTGATCTCCCTGAGCGGCGAAAAGCGACTGCCCCCGATATCGCCGCCGTAGTGCATCCAGCCCTGTGCCGCCGCATCGGTTACGCAGATCAACAGCGGAATCAGATAAACAGCAATCGGGAAAAATCGACGGCCACGAACAGACATTGAGGTCATCGGCGTCTCTCGATCGGGTTATTGGAAACATCCGGAGGGAATCGCTCCGTGATCATCATCAAAGACGAGCCGCCCTGGATCACGCGGTAGGTGCGACTGACCAACGCCTCATCGACATGCGCCGCCATCGGCGGCGGCAGGTTCGCGATTCGCTGGCGTCCGTACCACAGGCACTCGCGGCGCATCTCGGCCGCGCTATCGAGCAGGATCCTGCCGAGGCCGAAATTATCGGCATCGAGGCCAGCTTCCATTCGACCGGTCAGCCGGTCGCGCATGATGGTCGATTGCGCGTAGGTATAGACGCGTTGCGATTCGCGTCCGACGAGGACGACTTCCCGGTTCACGATTCGCTCGCCGGCATCCGCGTCGAGCCACACATCCGCGGCGTCGAGGGTGTCGGTCGACTGCGAAATGCGCTGCACGTCGACGGGCTCGAGGAAATAGGCCTCGAGAACCTTGGTCACCGTGCCGTCGATGACCAGCAGCGCCCGCATCAGGGACGTCAGACTCGCCGGATCGACGTCGGACCAGGAGGCCGGGCGACGTGCCTGGGCGATGAATCGCCCCGCGGTCGGGTCGAACAGGGTTGCTGAAGATGCGGCGAACTGCGCGGTCATGCCCCAAGTGTTTGTCCCGCCGCAGTCGTTGTCAATCAACACGGTAATACCGAGCGAATATGCTGCATTATCAGAACAATATCCGAACAATGGACGCGTCTGCGAATACCGCACCCCGGTCCCAGCCCAAACCGAGCCATTTGCGTGCCTGTGTTGACCCCGCACCCAGCGCCCGTATACTTCGGATTCATTGCAGATGCCTGCCGATCCGGGTCCGGGAAGCCCGCGGTCGACAAAGATAAGCAAAACGAGCATTGGCCGAGGGCATCCCGCGTTGCCACCTGGAGCGATCGAACGGGAAGACCGGGGCTACCGGACGGCACATGGCAATGCAGATGGGGAACATGAAGGAGACTCTTCGATGAAACGATTGACCATTGCGGCTGCGCTGTGTCTGGCCGCGTTTGCAGTCCAGGCCCAGGAAGAGGCTGCTGACGAGACCCGTTTCCGCGTGGGGGCGGCAGCGGTCTTTGCGGACTACACGGGAGATCCGAGCTTTCCCATCGAAGACTCCGGCCTTGGCGTTGACTTCTACGCGCAGGCCAATCTGACGAAGTCGTTCGCGGTCGAACTGGGCTACTTTAACAGCGGCGGGTTCGAGCAGGATCTCGACCCTGGCGAGTCGGAAGGCACCGTCGAAATTCGCTTCGGCGGCTTCGACCTCGCGGCGCTGTGGTATCTCCCGCTGTTTCAGGATTCCGACACAGACATCGACCTGTTCCTGAAAGCCGGCTTGTACGACCTCGACATCGACATCGAAACGATCGAAGGAAACTCGAAAGTTCCCGGGTCCCTGGGCCACACGACCGGCGTGCTGCTTGGCGCCGGTTTCGTACTGAATGTCAGCGACAACGTCGGTGTCCGCGCGGTCTTCGACTGGTATGAAATCAATAACGCCGAATTGTGGGCATTGGGCCTCGGTCTCGAGTACCAGTTCTGACGCGCTAGCCTCACGACCTGAACCGGAGGCCGGCCAGCGGCCTCCGGATCCGCTCTAGCCCTCCGCCGGCATGATCAAGGGTCCGGTCGACAGCACGAGCGCGAGCTACGAACAGCCGAAGAACTCATTCGGCGGTCGCATCGGCTACGAGCAAAACATATACAACCTCGCTCTGAACGACTGATTCTCTGAGAACCTATCGATCCGAGATACGGCCAGGCACCCGCCTGGCCGTTTTCGGTGGGACCGCCTATCGAACGCCCGCCCCAACGGCATGCGGCCGAAATGCCGCGGAGCGCGCTTTCGGCTACACTCTGCGGCCGGCCCGGGGCAGATCTGGCGGCGACGAGGGTCGACGCGAATCACGATCGTCCCGAACCCCAGAAGAAGTCAAAGGACGATTGATAATGACAACTAAATTCGAGACCAAGATCGATTTTTCGAATCCTATCTGGAATCGCGACACCTGGGCCCGCATGCAGGGCGACGTGAATCCGGAGAACGAACGCATCGGCTATTGCACGGGAGAAATTCTCGGCGTGAAGCCCGGCGAGGCCGCCAAGCCCCTGTGCGGTTTCGAGACGT
Source organism: uncultured Chromatiaceae bacterium (assembly GCA_964541975.1). Taxonomy (GTDB): domain Bacteria; phylum Pseudomonadota; class Gammaproteobacteria; order Steroidobacterales; genus SMWD01. The sequence continues at coordinate 2,605 of CAZISL010000249.1, forward strand.
TCCTCGCAACACGACTGATTCCGCAGGAAGACGGCAGCTACCGCCGCCTGAACAAGGAAGTGATCTACTACACGGACCTGAATTACGATCCCGGCAGCCGCCGCATGATCGACACGTGGAAGAACCCGTGGACCGGCGAAGAATGCAAGGTAGTGCATGTGGCGAACGATCCGTTTAACTACACCATCAGCGAGTGGTTGATTCTGGCGCCCGAAGACTTTCCCAAAGATGGTTCCAAGCCTGAACCCCGCAAGGTGCCGCTGCTGTTTCCTTGGCGCCGCATCGGTGACAAGCTCACGCTGAATACGGATATGCATCTCTGTTACCCGAATGCACTGCAGCCCGACAAGTGGCCGCGCGAATCGAGTGGCCCGCTGGCGCAGGTCTCCGAAATGATGCGTTACTGGGTCGACGTCGCTGATGTCGAGAATCCGGAGCTCACCGCCGTGCCGTTCACCGGTAGCTGGAATCGCATTACGCCGTGGCTGCCATGGACGCTGATGGGCCAGGAACCGGGTCACTGTGTCTATGTCGGCGTCATGACCGCCGGCCCGACGGCGGACATCATCCCGCAGCATGTCAGGGACTTCACGGACGAGCGCTATCCGGGCTTGTATAACTCGCCGACCGAAGACTACGGTCCGAGTATTTCCAGCCTCGAGCACTACGCCAGGAATGAAACGCCGGCTCCGGCCAAGGACTGAGGTTAAGCGCCCGATGCAGGCAGCTTGAATACCGGGAATGCATCCGTTCGGCGCGGGGAAGACACCTTCCCCGCGCCGGCATACGCCTGGTATGTCGCCGGCGTCCTGACCGCGGCGCACATCATCTCGTTTCTCGACCGGCAGATTCTTTCGCTGCTGGTCGGCCCGATTAAACGGGACCTCCAGATCTCCGACACGCAAATGAGCCTGCTCATGGGGCTCGCGTTCGCCGTGTTATATACGTTCGCCGCGATCCCGCTGGGCCGACTTGCCGACCGCCGCAGCCGTCGCACCATCATTACGGCCGGCATCACGGCCTGGTGCGTCATGACGGCCATGTGCGGACTCGCGAAAAACTACGGGCAGCTGTTTCTCGCTCGAATCGGGGTCGGCATCGGCGAGGCGACGCTGTCGCCAAGCGCGTTGTCCATGCTCAGCGACTACTTCCCGCGGGAAAAACGCGGCGCGGCAATAGGCTGTTACAACATGGGCGTATCGGTCGGCGCCGGTATCGCGTTCCTGCTGGGCGGCCAGGTCATCGGCTTCGTCATGAATGCGCCGCCGATCAAGCTACCCGTCGTCGGCGAACTATTCGCATGGCAGACCGTGTTCCTGGTGGTGGGGCTGCCGGGTCTGCTTATCGCGTTGCTGATGCAGACGGTTCGGGAACCCGTGCGCAAAGGGAAAATGGCGGTCGCGAGCGACACCGACGCGGTCATCCCGTTGCGCGAGACACTTAAGTTCCTGGCCGATCGCCGGTCCGCGTACGGGGGCCTCGCGCTGATCGTTTCAGGCACGACGATCCTCGGCTACGGCTTCCTGAACTGGATTCCGACGATGTTCGAGCGCACCTGGGGCCTGGCGATGCCGCAAATCGCCACGAACCTCGGCTGGGTGCTGCTGATCGCCGGACCGATTGGCGTCAATGGTGGTGGCTGGCTTGCCGACCGCTGGTTCGCGCGGGGCAATGCGGATGCGCACTTGCGCGTCATGCTGATCAGCGCGCCGATCATGCTACTCGCGTCCGTTGCCCTGCCCCTGATGCCCACTCCAGGGCTCGCCCTGGCGATGTTTGTCCCACATATTCTGGGCGCGGCCGCCATCACCGCCGTCGGCGGCGCCGCGTTGATGGTCATTGCGCCGAATCAACTGCGTGGGCAGGCGACCGCTATTTACTACTTCATCATTAGCCTCGCGGGACTGACGCTCGGGCCAACCAGCGTAGCCGTGCTGACCGACTACGTGTTCGCCGACGAAGCTGCCCTGCGTTACTCGATGGCGATCGTTGGCTTCGCAGCGCCGCTGCTCTCGGTGTGCGGTGCCCTGCTGATCCGCAGGCCGTACCTGCGCAGCATGGCCGAAGCCCGCGAATGGAATAACTGACAGGGACGCAATGAATGTACTGATCGTATACGCCCACCGGGAACCACAGTCGTTTTCGGGTGCCCTGCGCGAAGCGGCAATGAACACACTGACGGACGCAGGTCACACCGTCGTCGTATCCGATCTCTATGCGGAAGGATTCGACCCGGCGGCCGGGCCGGGGGACTTTACGTCACGCGCGAATACCGAGATTTTCGAACTCGGCGCCGAGCAGGAACACGCCGCTCGCAACAGTTGCTTCGTTCCCGAAATCCAGGGTGAGATCGACCGGTTATTCGCCGCAGACCTGCTGATATTGCAGTTCCCGATGTGGTGGTACTCGGTCCCCGCTATCATGAAGGGCTGGATCGATCGCGTCTTCGCCTTCGGCGTCACGTATGATTTCGGACGTACCTGGGATCGGGGCATCATGCGCGGTAAACGCGCGATGCTGACGTTCACGACCGGTGCGCCCGAATCGACGTTCGCAACGGACGGGCGGAACGGCGACCTCGAACGCGTACTCTGGCCATTACATGCGGGCGTCCTGGCATTGTGCGGCTTCGATGTCCTGCCTCCGTTCGCCGCGTGGGCGCCCGCCTGGGCAGGAGACGAAGGGCGCCAGGCCATCCTGACGAACTATGCCGAACGGTTGCGCCATATCGACGACGACCAGCCACTGTTTTTTCACCAGCTGGACGAGTACGGTGACGACTTCCGGTTAAAGCCGGACATCGAGCCGGGTACGCCGTGCCAGCATCGCGGCCCACGCAAACATTTGGAATAAACCATGAAAAAAGAAATCAAGATCAGGCCATTCTGGTACTCGGATATCTGGCTGTTCCCGAAGATCATCACGATCATCACGACGCTGGATGAACAGGGTCGCGTCAACGCCGCGCCCTACTCCCACATCATGCAGTACGACGTCATGCCGAAGAACCCTAGAATGATCGTCGGTTTCCGTCAGTCCTCGCACACGTTCGAGAACATCCTCGCGACCGGCGAATTTGTCGTGAACTGTCCGCGCGCCGATCATCTCGACGACATGATGGAGACGGCACGTTTCTGGCCCGAGGGGGTCAACGAACTGGAACATACGAGCTTCACGCCCATACCGTCGCGGAAGGTGAAACCGCCAAGCCTCGAGGAATGCCCGCAGATCGCCGAATGTACCGTCGATCAGATCATTCGCCTGGACAAGAGCAGCGGTATCGTGATCGCCAAGATAGAGACGCTCGTGTTTGACGAGGAACTGGCCGACATGGATCGCGAGGAGCGCATCAACGCCATGAACCTGCCGATCGGGCTGGGCGATCAGAATCGCAAGTACTACTACCATGCGAAACTGCAGCCCGACAACATAGTCATGCATGAGCTGCAGGAACCACCCGACGCCATGCGCGGCATGGATACGAAGACGACGATGGAGTGGGCGCCCGACGCGATGAAGACGCTGATGACGATCCCGCCCGGCGTGCGCAAAATGGTGACGCAGAGCACCGAGGAATGGGTGCGCGAGAAAGGCGAGGACGTCGTGACATTGGAGCTGTTCAACGCGCTCGCCGAAGAGCAAGGCATGAGCGCCGACTTCTTCGATCGCTTCCGAGACGAACGAAAAAAGAATTCCGCCTGAGGCGGCCGACGCTCCAAGATTTCGCTGACTGCGCGTGAAGATACATTTCATCCTCGAGCCGGCGTCGGCGGACGAATTTCTCGCCGCCGGAAAACTGGCCGAGAGTTACGGTTTCGAGGCGGTGTGGACGTCCAACCACCTGTCCGCTCGCGATCCGTTCCTGTCGTTCTCAGCGCTGGCCCGTGAGTCCGATTCCGTTCGAATGGGGCCCGTGGCAGTTAGCCCGTTCGAGCTCCATCCGCTGAAGATGGCGAACCAGCTCTTCACGCTGAACGAACTGGCCGGGGGCCGCGCCAACATCGTCGTCGGCGGCGGCGGCGGCACGACGATCGCGATGCACCTGAAGGCGGATCGCTATGTCATGCATCCGAACATGGTCCGCGGCGTGCGTGAATGCGTCGAATTCCTGAAAGGCGCATCTTCAACTGAACCCCTGTCGTATGACGGCGAGCTGTTTCAAGTCGACGACTATTGGCCGAAATGGGCAACGGACGAGCCGCCGATCGTTTACGTGGGCGCGACCAAGCCCCAGATGCTGGGCATGGCGGCGCGCGTCGCGGATGGCGTCATGTTCAGCGACCTTACGCTCGGGCGCCTGAATGAGACGATGACAACGTTGCGCGATGCCCTCACCGACGCCGACCGGGCTAACCAGGCCTTTCGCATCAACAACCTGTTCAGCTGGCACGTCAAGCGCGACCGGCACGAGGCGGTCGCCGAGGCACGCCGCAAGCTGTGGGTGCGCGGCATGCTGGATCACTGGTATATCTCCCCCGCTCTGAACGAACGCGACTGCAAGTTCGTCGCCGAAAACATTCCCGCTTTCATCAAGGCATACGTCAACGACTCGCCCATCATCGAGGGCGTCCCGGACGAGCTCGTCGACCTGCTCGTCGACGAGTTGACCTTCACCGGCGACTTAACCGACGTGGACAAACTGATCGAGCGATTCTTGATTTTCAAGGAAGCCGGCGTGACGGAGATGTCGCTACGTCTCTACGACGATCCCGCGTACTCGATCACCGTGATCGGCGAGACGATCGGCCCCGAGCTCCTGTGAACGGGTTCCATGTCTGTATACGCATCCGGAGACATTCGGCTAGACTAACGCCCGATTCAGAAACAGGCGTTCAACCTGGGGGATAACATGGACAGAAATGCACCGATCGCGATCGTCGCGGCGTGCGTCGTGAGCATCGTCGGCGTATTCGGACTGATGACCCAACCCATGGTCGTCGGCATTTATTCAGACGTGCTCGGCTTCTCCCTCGAACAGGGCGGCCTCATTATCGTTGCTGAAGTGGCGGGCGGCGCGCTGGCATCGGTGCTGGCGATGTTCTGGATCAATCGTGTTAACTGGCGTATCGCATTGTTATTCGCGTTGGCCTGCGTCATCGTCGGTAACCTGATCACGACGACGCAATCCGATCCGAACGTCATTACGGCCCTGCGCTTCGCGGTCGGATTCCTCGGCCAGGGTACGGCTTTCGCGATCGGCATCTCGATCGTCGGCAATACCAGCGATCCCGATCGAAATTTTGGTTTCGTCATTGCCGCACAGGTCGCGTTCGGCGTCATTACTCTGTTCACGTTGCGACCGCTCGTGGAGCAGTATCAAAGCATCGGCGGCATGTATGTCCCGCTGGCGGCGCTCGCCGCGGCGACGATGTTGCTGACCAGGTTCGTTCCGGCTGGCTCCGCGCACAGGGAAGCCGGCACCGGTGACCAGCCAGCGGGATCGGCCGCGTTGCCGTTGACCGCACTCGCGGCGATGCTGGTCTGGTGTTGCGGTCTGGGCTCGATGTGGGCGTTTGTCGAACGCATCGGCGTCGAGGGCGGGCTGGATTCCGTTCTTGCGCTGCGCGCACTGGGCATCAGCACGATGGTCGCGATCGTCGGCGCACTCGGCGCATCAGCGCTCGCCGCCAAAGGCGTCGGCCGCTTCATGCCGGTAACCATCGCGCTGCTGATGCAGATGGTGATGGCCTGGTTGCTGCAGGGGGACATGAACTGGGTCGAAATGGCCGCTAAGGCGGCCGTCTTTCAGATTTTCTGGAACTTGACCGGACCATTTTTCATGGGGGCGATCGCGGCGTCGGACTCGAGCGGTAAGATCAGCGTGCTGATTCCCGCCGCGCAAACGAGCGGATTCTTCATCGGCCCGGCCGTCGTGGGCGCTTTCCTCGAAAGCTACGGGCTCGCGGCGGTGAACTACATCACCATCGCGTTCATTTTTGCTTCACTGCTGATATTCATCCCGCTATCCGCGAAACTTAAGGCAGCCGGGTACTAAACCGATTCGGTGTCTCTGGAGCGCGCGGAAGAAACCTTTGCGCCGCCTGGCTCCGCTTGTCGCTAGTTAGGCGTTCGGCTAATAAAGCTTATCGGTAATAAAGCGCCGCGGCACAAATTTGAGACAAAAAAGCGCCGGTGCGGTATGTCTCATATTCGGTTAAGGGGGACCGAATTACCGCCCGGCGCAGTGGGGAAGCCTTTGGAGGTTCGCGCCGCTTCCCTTTGACATAAGCTAATCTCCTATATATGCGTTAACAATCCCCCAAATGGGTGATAAATAACAGGAAATTTGGGTGATGCGCGGCGGCAAACAACTACCAATGGACTAATTCCCATATAAGCGACTGATATTTCAACGTTTAGAGGCCATCACCCATTTAGGTGATGCGCGGCGAATTCGATTCGTTCAATATGTGGATATATACGAAGAAATTTCTTAACATAATGTTGCTTCCGCTTTGGGGCGTCTGTTCCACGCACTGAACCTATGCATACGTGGGACGCACGCGGAAAAATAACACCAAGTTCAGGGGTCATTAGATGTCCGGATCAGGTCTCTCCGGTCTCGTTGCTCAGGCGTATGAAGCCGCTTGCGACACGACGGGCATGGCCAGTTTCGTCGAGCACACGGCCGAGTACTTCGGCGCGCAGCAATCCGCCATCACGATTGCGCCGAACAATCGTCCTGACGTTTTTCTCCCGATCACCCATGGCATTTCGACCGAAGCGATCAGGGCACTGTTCGATGCGCGGGAGCGCCCAGGCACCCTGTTCGCAAATCTGGTCCGCGTCCCTGCTGGCCAGACGATCTCCGTAGACGGCTACGATCGCCCGGAGCTGGTCGGACACCAGCTGACGCGTCGCAGCAGCGACGCCAAACTCGGCACCGTTAACGTTCTTGCCGGCGTCGTCCTCGCCGACGACAACAACCGTTGCGACGTCCTGCTGTTTCGGGACAAGTCGCACGGCGAATTCAGCCCGTCGGAGCACGAAGCCCTCCGCGAACTGATGAGCTATCTCCGGCGCGCGATCGACTTAAACAAGCGTTTCGTCAAGATGTTCGTGGAACACCGCACCGCGATCTCCGTCATCGACAACGTGCCGCGAAGCATCATGATCATGGGCCAGCTGGGCCAGGTCACGTACCGCAACGACGCCGCGCAGGCACTGCTCGGAAAAGACGATGGCATCGGCCTCGAAGACGAGCGCTTCGCCATTCATGATCCGGATGCCAGAGCCGAAGTCGAGGCGTTCCTCGAGATGGCAAGAGAGTCGGGCCAGCCCGACCTCGAAGCGCAGCGCCTGATGATCGTCGTTCCCCGTCGCTCCGGCCAGGCTCCGTTCAAGCTCGTCATGTACAAGCTGCCGTTCGACCGGCAGCAGGCCGCGCTGGACGAGAGTCAGTCCCTGGCCGTCGCGCTCGTCTACGACCCTTCCACGATGGTCCAGCTAAATGAGGGCGTGCTGCAGAAGTTTTACAGCCTGACGGGGGCGGAGAGCGCACTGGCGCAAGCGCTGTTCGACGGTCGCGCCCTCCCCGACGCATCGGCCGATCTCGGCATCAGCGTCAACACGGCCAGGACGCAATTGCGCAGCATCTTCAAGAAAGTCGGCGTGCATTCCCAGGCCGCCCTGTTGCAGGAGTTTGCCAAGAGCTTCATTCATGCCTGAAGCGGACCACGCGCCATCAGCAGCGGGTCTCGTTTGCCCGTCTGACTCGTTATAATCAGCCTGTATGGCGACACGCGTAAAAGAGATACACCGCCGCATCACGGTCACACCCCTCGCCGGCGCCCTCGGCGCGGAAATTGCCGGTGTCGACCTGACTGAAGACCTCGACGACGAGACGCTGCGCGAGATTCACCAGGCTTTCCTCGATCACCTGGTGATTTTCTTCAGGGATCAGGCACTCACGCCGGAACAGCAGATCGCCTTCGGCGAACGCTTCGGCACTCTGCATATCCACCCGTTCATTCCCAATCTCGATAACTATCCGCAGATCATCAGGCTGGAGAGTAAAGAGTCGGGCCCGGCGCAAATGGCGTATCAGTCCAATACCTGGCATACGGACCTGACGTACGAGGCGAAGCCGCCGATGGCGAGCATCCTGCACGGCCTGGAAATTCCGGAGGCTGGCGGCGATACGATGTGGAATAACCTGTATGCCGCATACGAGGGCTTGTCCGCGCCGATGCGCGGATTCCTTGACGGGCTGACTGCGGTCCACAACATCGTGTCCAGCATGCCCGCCGACTTCATGGAACAGTCGTGGGCGCCGAAACAACTGCAACGACTGCAGGAAAAAACCCCGCCGGTCGAGCATCCAGTCGTCCGCACGCATCCGGAGACGGGACGCAAGTGCCTGTTCGTCAATCGCAACTTTACGTCACACATCGCCGGTCTGCACCGCAAGGAAAGCGATGTACTCCTCGCCTACCTGTACGAGCATGCGGAACAACCTGAGTTCGTCGTGCGCTTCAAGTGGCGCAAGCACTCATTGGCGATGTGGGACAACCGCTGCACGCAGCACTATGCACTGGTGGACTATCGATCCAAACGGACGATGCACCGGGTCACGGTTTGCGGAGATCGGCCCTACTCCCGTCCGTAACTCAGGCCGCGAGTACGCCGCGCACCCAGGATTCCCAGCGGCCGAATTTGTCGCGCAGATAGGCGCCGGATGCCGCCGGTGCGACGCACTGCGCGTCCGCGGCCGCAAACGGCCGGATCCCCATTGCCAGCCTGGCGACGCCCAGCAATGTCGACTCGGCCTCATCGAAGACGTGGACGGGGGCATCAAGCAGCGTCGCAAGACCCTGCGCGACGGCCGGATCGCGCACGAGCCCACCTGACACATACACGTTGGCGGGCAGGCGACCGTCGCTGACGTCGCGCAGAATTTCGTACACCCGGAACAACAGGCCCTCGATCACGACGCGACGCTGTTCGAGCGGAACTTCGAGTTTCTTTGCCGCGCGCGACAGGGTCAGATCAAACTCGGGCCGCCAGTGCGGCGCGCCGATCCCGGCCAGGTCCGGAATGGCGAACGCTTCCGGCGCGGGATCTTCCGTCGGCAGCAACGCAGATTCGCGGCCGAACCGATCCACCGCCGGTCCGGCGCCGTTGATCGTGCCCTCCAGCAC
>CAZISL010000250.1:0-6195 GCA_964541975.1 uncultured Chromatiaceae bacterium
CCCGCTCACGTCAACGACCTGCTGGGTGTCCAGGTCACCGGCGGCAGCACGGCGGTGCGAGCAATGTACACGAAGTTCCGCAAGGCCGGCGCCGAAGCGCGCTTGCGCTTGATGATGGCGGCCGCGGACCGTTGGCAGATATCGGTCGATCAGCTCGTCGCGAAGGACGGCAATGTACGGCGGCAGGATGGAACCGGTGAATCGCTGTCCTACGGCGATCTCGCCGAGGCGGCAGCGGGTATCGAAGCGCCCGCGGACATCCCACTAAAACCAAATTCGCAGTTCAAACAGATCGGAAAGTCCACGTCGCGAACCGACACGCCCGCCAAGACAGACGGGACCGCCCAGTTCGGTATCGATGTGCGCCGACCGAATCAGCTGTATGGCTCGATTATCATGTGCCCGGTGCTCGGAGGCACGGTCGCCGGTCTGAACGAGCTGGCCGCGCGGGAGGTCCCGGGAGTCGTCGACGTTGTGCTCGTCGGCAACGGCGTCGTCGTGTTGGCCGGGCATTTCTGGCAGGCGAAACTCGGACGTGACGCGCTGGAAGTCAGGTGGGCCACGGAAGGCTATGACCAGCTCGACAACGCCGCCATCCGCGACGGTCTGGCCAGGACGGCGGAAGAAATGACCGGCGCACAGAACGCACGCGAAGACGGTGATGCCGATGCAGCGCTGGCGTCAGCCGACACGCGGATGGACGCGGTCTACGAATTGCCGTTGCTCGCACACGCGACGATGGAACCGATGAATTGCACCGCCGAGTTTCTCGGCGACCAATTGCACGTCTGGCTCGGCACGCAGGTGCAGGGTGTTGCGCAGGCGGTGGCCGCCAGCGCGGCCGGACTTGATCCGGAGAATGTGACCATTCATACGACGTTCCTCGGCGGGGGATTCGGTCGCCGACTGGAAGTCGATTTCATACCTGCAGCGGTCAACGCCGCGCAGAAGGTCGGACGTCCCGTGCAGGTCGTGTGGACGCGTGAAGATGACATGACGCATGACATCTATAGACCGCCAGCCTACGACAAGGCATCCGCCGGATTCGATGCGGACGGCAATCTGATCGCGTGGAAGCTTGATATAGTCGCCCCGTCCATCACTGCTCGCTGGGCGCCCGCGGTCGTCGAGAACGCGATCGATCCATTCGCGATCGAGGCGGCGGCCAACTATCCGTATGCGGTACCTAACGTGCTGGTGCGATTCCAGCGTCATGAGATCGGTATCGATGTCGGCTATTGGCGCTCAGTCAGTCACGCCACGAACTGTTTCGTGGCCGAGAGCTTCATGGATGAGCTGGCGAACGCCAGCCGCATCGATCCTTATGAGTATCGAAAACGCCTGCTGGCCGATCAGCCGCTGTGGCGCAATGTTCTCGACCTCGCAGCCGAAAAGGCCAGCTGGGGTAACGCGCCGGACGGTATTTACCAGGGAATTGCGCTGATGGAGGGCTACAACACGTATATGTCGCAGGTGGCCGACATCTCGGTTCGAGGTGGCAAGATCAAAGTCGAAAAAATCACGTGTGCCGTCGACTGCGGTCAGGTCATCAATCCGAGTGGCGTGCGAGCGCAAGTGCAGAGTGCCGTGATATTCGGTTTGTCCGCTGCCTTATGGGGGCAAATCGATATCGACGGCGGTCGCGTTCGGCAGCGGAACTTCGACACGATGCGGGCGCTGCGCATCAACGAAATTCCGGAGATCGATATTCACATCGTCGACAGCGATCGCGATCCGGGCGGCATGGGTGAGCCGGCGACCGCGCTGGTTGCGCCGGCCGTTGCAAATGCCTACTACAAGGCTCGCTTCGAGCGCATTCGGTCGCTACCGTTCAGCGCTCACGGGTTGGCGTAACGGCGCCCGGGTCGTACAGCAGTTCGAAGCCTTCGACCAGCACGGGCATGTCCTCGGTGACTGTGAGCCCGTGGGGTTCGAGCATCGCGTTCCAGTAGCTTGTATGCAGCGGTATCCAGACGTCCAGGTCCCGGACCGGTGTCCCATCGATGGCGGTATGTGCTGCGGTAATTGCGCCGAATGCCACTTCCTCGATGTCCGTCAGCCGCACCAGTTGGCGCGGGTGGCCGTCAAAATCGACGAGGATGATCGTGTCGCCCACCGCCGGGTTCGGTTGGCCGGTGCGCTCGATTATCCACGGTAGTGTGAACGTGCCCGTCTTGTCCCCGGCGCGAATGAGATCGATGACCTGCAGCGTCGTCGCATCGTCGAGGCCGATCCAGCGGACCTGGTACGACTCGGTCGGTTCGGTGTTGCGGAGTGCGGCGCGCGCTTGTCGCCAGAACGCGTCGAGTTCAGCGATATTCGGGCGGCCGCAGCCGTCGGGCAGGTAGGTCACTCGGCTCAGTTGCCAGCGTCGCCGTCGCCGGCTTCGATAAGCTCGATCCACTCTCCAGCGGCCCCGGTCGTCACGCCAACCTCGCGGCCGTCATAAGGGAACTCGTCGACCTCGCGCGGTTCCACACGCCAGTCGACGGCCAGGTCGTCGAGATCGCCATTTACTTCGAATGTGACCATCGATGTGCCCGGTGGCAGGAAGCCGGGTTTCACCGTCCGTGGGGTCGCTGCCGCCGGGTACTCGTCGATCTCGATCAGGAAGTCTTTCGACACCGTCGCGACCGCCAACGGATAGGTCGTATCGGCCGGCAGTCCCTGCGCCCGGGACACGACAGAAATTGAGAATGGCATGGCGTCGCCGACGTCGAGACCCAGCTTGGCGCGATAGAACTCGCTCATCGAGGCCATCGACGGGCCGCCCACGACCATGATGAAGACCCGGTCGATATCGGTCTCGGTCGTAAAATCGCCGTTGCTCGTCAGGTACAGCACCTCGTTGCCCGGACCCAGCGTCTGCATCGCACGAGGGGCGTTCGGCGCGGCCCAGAGATCCTTTGGCGGACCGATGATGGCGAAGGGCGAATCGCTCAGGCGTTCCGCTACGGCGTCCGGATCCTTGACGAGCAGCTCGGTCGCATTCCATCCATGGCTCATCATCGGCGCATAGTCTGCTACATATTCGTTCTCGACGAACCGTAGGTAGACCGGCGCCTTGCTTTCCGCCTGCATCAGCACGTAGTCCCGGTCGGCCATCCCGGGCGTATCCCAAGCACCGGCGACCTCGGACGAGATCACGCCTCGTTCAACGACCTCATAGTCCAGGTGTTCCTGGAATGCATCCTCGACGGAGCCGAGATGGAGCACGGAGATTGTCACGATCAGAATTGATTTCAGCACGGCCAGGAACTCCCTGGTAGAAACGACAGGGCGAACTATGGCCCGGCGTTCGAAGTTTGTCTAACGGGGTTGACCGTGTGTTCCCGCTACGGGTACCGGGATACTCGCTTTTCGACCGGGCAAAAAAAAGCCCCGCCAAAGCGGGGCTTTTTGCAGGCGTTGTTCGGATGCGTCAGATCGACGCCCGGCGCCGCAGCGATACGATCAGAATCAGGCCGAGGCCGAAAATAGCGAGCCCGGCGGGTTCCACCAGCGATATCGCCGAACTGGCGATGCCGCCCGACTCAATAAAACGACCGGCACTCGGGAACGGAATTTCCTTGCCAAAAATCGATATCGTCGTGAATCGAATTTCGCCGCCCTCGTCGAGCCCGATGATGCCACCGGCATTGGTCATCGCTTCGTCGAACAGCACGCCGAGTACCTGGCTGCCCAGCATCGATGTAAAACCGATCGCTCCGCTCAGCTGCGTGACGCTGTTGTAAGTCTGGCCGATCAACCCGCTGCCGCTCTGGGTGGATACATTCACGTTGCTGAATCCATCAGCACCGCCGACGGCCGCGTTGAAATCGAACGAACCCGTCAGGGACGTACCATCATCAAATAACGCGTCTTGAAAGCTCCAGGTCAGACTCATGGCCTGAACTGAACTGGCAGAGAGAATTAATAGAATCGTTGCGAGTGCAATTCTAATGCGCATGGTTCCTAGTACTCCGTTTTAACTTACGGCAGGAACCATTCGAGGAACGGGCCGGATTCGTTGAATAACTACATCAATCGACGTAAACGATATTACAACATCGCTCGGTTATGTCAAACGATTTTGACGCTTGAATGAGGTATATTCATAACGAATTCAATTATGTAAAAAATCGCGACACCACGCCGCTTCACGACATAGTATGGGTGGCATTCTTCGACGGCCGGAAACAAGCTGAGAACGTATGCAGCTGCCACAATTTGAATACCTGAAGCCCGCCACTCTGAGTGAGGGTCTGGCGATGCTGGCCGAGCATCGAGCAGACGTCAAAATCCTGTCCGGCGGCTCGGACCTGCTGATCAACATGAAGTTCGGGCTCGATACCCCGCGCTACCTGGTGAGTTTCAATGGTCTCGAGGAACTCGTGGCGATCCAGGAGCGTCCGGACGGCGGACTGCGCATCGGTGCGGCCTGCACGCTCACGGACCTGGTCCGGGATCCAAAGATCGAAACGCAGCTCCCAGCGCTCCGCGACGCGATACACAGCGTCGGCTCCAGGCATATTCGCAACGTCGGTACGCTGGGCGGCAATCTGTGCCTCGATACGCGCTGCTGGTATACGAATCAGTCCGAGAACTGGCGAGCGACGCGCGATGGCTGCTTCAAGACGGACCAGGAGTTATGTCACGTCATCAAGACATCCACCCGGTGCCATGCGCTGAATACCTCCGATACCGCTCCGATGCTGATGGCGCTCGACGCCACCGTCGAACTGAGTAGCGCGGCCGGAACTCGCGAAGTTCCGTTACTGGAGTTCTACCGCGAAGACGGCGTGCAGCATACGGTCCGCGAGCCGGAAGAACTGCTGACGGCCGTGCTCGTGCCGCGATTCGACGGCCGCGCCGTGTTTTCGAAGCTGGCGCAGCGCGAAGGCCTGGATTTCGCGGCCGGAACACTGGCCGTCGCCGTGACGGGGACTAACGAAGCGCCGCGGTCCGTGAGACTCGTCATGGGTTCCATCGCTGCGGCTCCGAAGGCCTTGGCGGGCTGCGAGGCGATCCTGCTCGAGCAGGGTATCAACGACGCATCGATCGACGCCGCGGCGTCGGCTGCGCGCGACGCGCTGGGCAAGATCACCAACCTGTTCACGCCATCGGGTTACAAGCGGCGACTCATCAAAAACTTTGTACGCGAAGCGCTGGCCGAGCTTCGCGACCAGGCGGACTGACCCGGGCAACACCTATGCACAAGCAACTGATCAAGTTGACCGTCAATGGCGACACGCACGAGCTCGCGGTTGCGCCGAATCAAACGCTCCTGGATGTATTGCGCAACGAGCTCGGCATGACCGGCACGAAACGCGGCTGCACCGCCGGGAGTTGCGGCGTCTGCACCGTCAACGGCGAGGCGGGCGAGGCGATCTGTTCCTGCCTGACGCTGGCGATCGAGTGGGACGGCCGTGCCGTCACAACCATCGAGGGCGTTCAGGAGGGTTCCGAGTTACATCCGGTCCAGCAGGCTTTCCTGGAGTATGGCGCCGTTCAGTGCGGCTTCTGCACGCCAGGCCTGATCATGACCGCGAAAGCGTTGCTTGACGTCAACACGAGCCCGACCGAAGACGAGATCAGCGAAGCACTGGCCGGCGCGATCTGTCGCTGCACTGGCCATATCAAAGTCAAGAAAGCGGTGCGCCGCGCGGCCGAGATGCTGCGCGAACGCGACGCCGCGGCGCGTTGAGGTCGAAAACGTGAGCGCCAAGAAAGAAGAACTCAGCGTCGTCGGCAAGAACTGGTCGCGCCTCGACGGCGTCGACAAAGTCAGCGGTCGTTCCATCTTCACCGACGACGTGCGCCTGCCGGGGATGCTCTACGGGAAAATTGTCCGCAGCCCGCACCCGTCGGCTCGCATCGTCAGTGTCGACACGAGCGCCGCCGAGGCGTTGCCCGGCGTCAAGGCGGTGATCACCGCGGCAGACGCGCAGGGGATCCTGATCGGCATGAATCAGCCGTTGTTGCCGACGAAGTTCGTCAAATTCGTCGGCCACGAGGTCGCTGCAGTCGCGGCGCTCGATGAGGCAACCGCAGCAGCCGCGGCGAAGCTCATCAAGGTCGAATACGATGTCCTCCCGACCGTGTTGGACATGACGAAGGCGTTGCGCGACGACGCGCCGCAACTGCACCAGAAGGCAAAGCGGAACGTCGGCTGGGAGGAGAACCTGGACTACGGCGACCCGGATGCGGCGTTCG
>CAZISL010000251.1:0-13635 GCA_964541975.1 uncultured Chromatiaceae bacterium
CGCGATGCTGCCGGCAAGGGCGGCACGATCAAGCGCTTTATGGAACATCTGAATCCCCGCGCGGCACGCGTCGTTGCACTCGAGAAGCCGACGGAGCTGGAACGCGGTCAGTGGTACTTCCAGCGCTATGTTTCCCATCTGCCGACGCGCGGCGAGATGGTGTTCTTCGACCGGTCCTGGTACAACCGGGCGGGCGTCGAGCGCGTCATGGGGTTCTGTAATTCCCTCGAGTATCTGGAGTTCATGCGTCAGGTTCCGGACCTCGAGCGCATGCTCGTTCGCTCGGGCATCCGGGTCTTCAAGTACTGGTTCTCGGTGACCCGTGAAGAGCAGCAGCGTCGTTTTGCATCACGCCAGGGCGATCCGCTGAAACAGTGGAAGCTGAGTCCGATCGACGAGCAGTCACGAGACAAGTGGGTCGAGTACACGCAGGCGAAGGAAGCCATGTTCTTTTATACGGACACGGCCGATGCACCGTGGACCATCGTCAAGTCAGACGACAAGAAGCGGGCCCGGCTGAACGTGATGCAACATTTCCTGAGCAAGCTGGACTACCCGGGTAAGGACGAACACGTCGTGCGCGGCCCGGATCCGCTGATCGTCGGCAACCCTTCACAAGTCATCGAGAAAGACAACCATCTCTGGGACTAGGTTGGGCATCAGGATTGAGCATCGCCGCGGTTTTCGGCCGGATCTTGTCGCGTCTGACTTGCTCTTCATTCGGGCCATAGCGCTGCTATGGCCCTCACTCCAGAGCTGCCTCAGTCACGACAATCTCGCGCCCGAAATTCCACGTCCATGCCCAATCCTGACGCCAAGCGCTGATTAGAATTTTTTGTTCGGGGGCTCGATCTGTTAAACCGCGCGGCGGTGTTCTTCTCGGTGGCGTTGGCGGTGAGCGAGGGTCGAGACCTCGAGCAGGCTTTCGGCCAGCGAGCCGATGATGTCGTCGACGCTGATGACGCCGCATAGTTTGCGCGCCTCATTCATGACCGGCAGCCGCCGGACACCGGCACGCGACATCATTTCCATGGCTTCGAGGATGTCTTCGTCCTCGTCGACCATCAGGACATCATCCGACATGACATCGCGGACGGTCAGGGTTTCCGGGTCCACCCGGTTCGCGACGACCTCGATCGTGATGTCGCGGTCGGTCAGTATACCGATGCAGCGCTCGCGGTCGTCCATGACAACGATGACGTCGCCGACGTGTTGTTCACGCATCTTCTGCGCCGCGGTATAAATCGACTCGTCAGCGCTGACGGAAATCACGTTTCTCGTGCAGATATCGCCTACTCGCATCGTCTTCTCCTCGTGGCATCAACAAGATGCGCATCGTCGCGCTCTCGTCCATTACAAAATCCGCCGAGCGTCGCCGGAGCGCAATTGGAGGATGTACCTACCGGAGAACTTCTTCGAGCGGCTCCCCGATCGATCCCGATGGCGGCTTGATGCCGAACCACGCGGACAATGTCGGCGCCACGTCCTGAGGCCCGACGCGCCGGTTGACGGTGCGTCGTGAAATGCCCGGGCCGACGAACATGATCGGTACGTAAGTGTCGTAGCGCCATGGCGACCCGTGGACCGCGGGGAGTGTGTCGATACCGAGCTTCGTGATGCTGGCTTTCGAGTGCAGGAACCAATACTGGTCCTGCACGATATGCACGTTGCCGGAACGCTCGGGATCGAAGTTACGGTAGATCGACTGATGCAGCGGCATGTCCGGTACCAGGCCGGCCGTCATATCCGCGCTCGGTACAGCCAAGGCGATGCCCGGGATGTCCATCATCTTGTCGGCGACGAAGCGTTCGACTTCTGCGACCTCGACGCCGAGTTCCTCGATCGCGTCGAGATTCAGGTACAGGTAAGGATGCTGATGGGCAGCGACCAGGTCAGCGCGACCGAAGCGTGCCTTGAGGGACTCGGCCAGGGGTTCGCCGTCTTGGAATCGGTCCAGTGGAAAACGACCGGCATCGATACCGAATTCGGCGACATGCTCGGGCACTTCCGGTCCGCCGTGATCCGACGACAGGAGGATCAGCGTTCGATAGAGTCCGACTTTCTTGTTGACGTGTCGGAACAGCTCCTCGAGTACCCCGTCGAGACGCAGCACGGCGTCCTCGTACTCGAGACTGGCCGGGCCGAAGAAGTGGCCGGCGTTGTCCGGCGATGAGAAGCTGATCTGCAGGTAGTCGACGGCGTCGCCCTGCCCAATTTCCTCCGCGTCGATTAGCGTCTTGACGAACTTCAACGTCAGCTCGTCGCCCATTGGCGTCAGTCTCAGCATTCGGTAGAACTCATCCGTCGTATCCGCGTCGAGACGATGCGGAAACGTCGTGCCGAGTCCGACCGGGCTGGATTCGAACGGGCGGTCGTCGGTATCGCGGGCCGCGTAGCTGCTTCGATCCAGCACGAGTTCCCAGTCCTGGCCCCTGTATTCGTCTGCAAGACGCAGCGCCCGCCAGTCGGCGACCCACTGCGGGTATGCGGCGTAGTAATAGCTGCTCGTGACGAAGGTGCCCTGCCGCACCGAAAACCAGTAGGCTTTGCCGACGTGTCCGCCGGCCAGGATCGCGCCTCGGTCCTTGATCGAGACGCTGAAGGCGCGCGATTCGCCGGCGTTATTCATGACCAGTTCGTCGCTGAACGTCGAGCCCTTCAGGTTTCGGGGTGAGCCGCCTTTGCCCGCGCGTTGCGCATCGCCCAGGACGTGGTGCCGGTCGTCCGAAGTGCTATAGACGGGTTTGCCGCTCTTCTTGTCGATCCATTCATTCCCAACGATGCCGTGATACGCGGGCGGCGCGCCCGTCGCCAGCGTCGCATGCCCCGGGGCCGTCTCGGTATTCGCATGTGTGTAATGCGCATTGGTGTAATGCACGCCGTTGTCGAGGAAGTAGCGAAATCCGCCCTTGCCGAATCGGTCTCCGAAGCGTTCGACGAAATCGCCCCGCAACTGGTCGACCGTAATCTGCACTACGAGGTGTATCTTCGGTTTCGCGGCTTGCACCGGTACCGCGGCGATTAGCGCGATCGAGACCAATGCCATCAAGCGAACCTTCATGCTGAAACAGTTTCCTCAATATTCCCCGGCGCCGCAACCGATAGTAGTCTATCGGTTCCTGATTACAGCGGAATGAAACGGATGGCCTATATTGCGATTTGCCGCGACGCTGAGACGGCGAACACGGCTGAGCTCAGGGAGTCGAATTTGCAGGCGCACTTCTCCTACATCGAAACGATCCTCGATCGGTTGCTGGTCGCCGGGCCGGCCGGGGGGGTGAGCAACGAGGATTTTGCTCTCAGCGTGTTTATCTACGACACGGACGACAGGGGCGAAGCCGAGCGCCTGCTGCAGGGAGATCCCTATTTTGAGTATGGACTTTACGGGGACGTCCAGCTGGAGCCGTTCATTCCGGCCGCCGGGCGTTGGATCGGGGGCAAGGTCTGGTAAGCGGGCCGGCTTGCGGTCAGGAAATCGCCGTGCGAACTTCCTCGATCTCGTCCGCCGACTCGGCGACGACGCTCAGGAACGACCGTCCCCACAACTCGACGGGGGCGAGCATCTCGGCTGCCCGCTGTGCCTCTTCGCCGGACTGCCGGTTGCGGACGCTGTTGTAGAGCTTGGCCGACGCCAGCAGCGTTGCGAACGGCGTCATTTCGCAATGGTCGGCCTTAGTGAGTGCATCCTGGGCGTCGACGGCCTCGGCGACGAACGCGGGCAGGCCCCATTGCACGAGAATTTCTGCGGCGATCGTCGCGTGCCACTCTGCGACGATCGCGTCCCACGCGACGTCGTCCTGCATGTTCACGCCGCGCTTCTGCGCCTGCACCAGCAGGTAGAGATTGCCGAGGCGGTGCAGCAGACCGGCGACCATCGCCTCATTGGCCATCAGGCCGATCCGCTTGGCGACGACGAAACTGATCGCGGCGACGGCGTTGCTGTTGAGCCAGATCTCGGCCAGCCAGGGGCGAATCGGTTTCAATGCTTCCTGGCGCTCCATCTGTTTCAGCGAATAGCTGTTGGCGGCGCTCAGGATGAATTTGAAGCCCAGGCGGTTGACTGCCGACTGCAGGTCCGCGATGTTCTTGCCCGTCTTGGTAAAGGCGGACGAGTTCGCGATCTTCAGCAGGCGACTGACGAGTCCGGGCTCGGAGTTGATCAACTGGACGATCTCGCGGACCGATGCGTCTTCGTCCCCCAGCGCCCGGTTGAGGCGCATCGCGATGTCCGGAAATCCGGGAATCTCGAGCGCTCCGGTGCTCAGGTCCTTGTTGAGCGTGTCCACGAGTCCGCCGAGCTTGGCGTCAGCGGCCTGCCGATCGACCTCGATCACCGGCAGGTCGGTGCCGCTGTCGTTCTGCAATGCCGGTGTGCCGTGCGTAGCGGATTTTTCTTTCGTAAAGTCCATGACCGTCCAGACAGTAGATCCCTGCTTTAATAATCGGCCTGCAGGGCGAGATCTTTAGTACTTTTCGCTGACCGGCGGAGGAAAATGCTCATGAATATCGACATCGTTCTGGACTCCCACCTGCCACAGCCGAAACTGACCGAACTCGGGCTGCTGGCGGAACGCTATGGTATCGGCACCGTCTGGAACGCGAGTTATCTCGACGGCCGCGATCCATTCACAAATATGGCGGAACTGGCGGCGAAATCGAAGAGCATTTCGGTCGCGCCGATGGCGCTGAACGCCTACGAGATGCATCCGTTTCGCATTGGCATGGCCCTGCTGACGCTGAACGAGCTTGCGCACGGCCGCGTCAAGTCGCTGATCGGCGGCGGCGGCGAGGTGGTGATGGCGCTCGGCATCCCGTTCGAGAAGCGCGTGCGCTATGTACGTGAATGCCTCGAGATCGTCCGGGGCATGACGACGGACCGGCCGTTCAGTTACGCGGGCGAGTTGTTCAGCATCGAGAACTACGACCCGCAATGGGTCACGGCGCCGCCGCCATTCCTGTATGCGGGCGCCAACCGGCCGCAGATGCTGCGCATGGCGGCGAAAGCGGCGGACGGTATATTGATGTCGGATCTTTCGGTCACGCTCGCTAAAGGCGCGATCGATGCGGTGCACGACCGGATGCGCGAGATCGACCGCGATCCCGCCGGTTTCCGCTTCAACAATTTCATGGCGTGGTACGTCTATGATGATTCGGCCGAGGCTCGCCATGAGGCGAAGCGCTGGATCGGGTTTCGCGCACTGTTTCGCGAGTACATGATGCGTGAGTTCATGAGCGAGCAGGAGTTCGCTGTGATCATGCAGCATATCCCGGCTATCTATGCGATGGCGGCGAGGGACGAAGACTCCGTCGAAGGGCTGCCGGACGAGTTGCTCGACATGTGCGTCGACAAGCTGACGCTGACCGGCGGGATCGAAGACCTCGACCGGATCATCGAGCACCTGCTCGAGTTTAAGGAAATCGGCGTGACCGACATCTGCATCGAATTGAAGAAACACCAGGAGCACGGCATTCGCCTGCTCGGTGAGCGGGTGCTGCCCGCGATCCGCTAGGCTCGTTGGGGTCACCCCGTGTTCGCTGTGGGGGCCGGGGTTGGACATTAACGAGGTTTAATGTTGCGGCAACGCTCCCGCAATCGCGATCCTCGTAAAGTAACACCCGTGCTCAGGCACAACCTCCAAACAAAGCGAATGATCTCCTCCCTACCGACCCCGCTCCCCCCCTTGGCGGGGTCTTCGCTTTCCGGGGTCTGAGCACTAACTAGCCGGGCCCGGTAGGCCGCAATCCTCCCGGGCCCGGCGTTTTATGTTCATTTCACCCCGATTTCCGGACTTTTTTCGCCCTTATGTCGAGTAGGGCTCAATCTTCGCGCTCAGGTGCCGACACCGTCAATGGGACGGTATAGAGAGGCGATGCAATGAGTACACAAATTACGGGTGTGGCGCCGGGGTCACCGGTGCAGCCGACGACGGACAAGTCGTCTTCGGCGGCCGAGGCGAAATCGGACGCGGTCGGCGGCCAGGATTCCAGGGCGGCCGAGGCGGAGAAGGAGGTCAAGGCGGTCGAGCAACCGACGACGGTCGAGGTGCAGTCCGACTCCGCCCACCGCAATAACGAGGCGCTCGGCAAGCACGTCGATACCTTTGTGTAAGCAACCCGCCGCGGCCCGGACGTCGAGCGACGTCCGGGCCGCTGCTATTTCGGGTTCGCGTCGGGCAGGTCGAGCGGGTCGGGTGCCACGCGACAGATCTTGATTCCGACGTTCGCGCCGGTGAACAGGCTCGCCAGCGATTCGGGCATCTTCTCGAGGCCCTCGTCCACGTCCTCGCAGTTGACCAGTTCGCCGCGTCGATACCAGTCGAGCAGCGCCTGCTCGGCCTCCGGCCAGCGCTCCCAATAGTCGAACACGACGAAACCCTGCATGCGGGCGCGTCGATGAATCAAGCGGCGATAGTTGATCGGACCGCGGTGGGGACCCACGGCGTAGTCGGTCGAGATGAATCCGCACAGTGCAACGCGTGCGTTGATCGCGAGGTGATCGAGCGCGGTATTCAGTATGTCGCCCCCGACGTTGTCGAAGAACAGATCGATGCCGTCGGGAAACAACCGGGCGAGGCACTGTTCCAGATTGTCGGAGCGATAGTTGATCGCGGCGTCGAATCCGAGGTCTTCGCACAACCAGCGGCACTTCTCATTCGTGCCGGCGATGCCGACCACCGCGCCGGCGCCTTCAAGTCTGGCGATCTGACCCGCCATCGAGCCGACGCCGCCGGCCGCGGCGGATATCAGCACGTTGTCTCCGGCCGTCAGGCAACCACCCTCATGCAGCCCGAACCACGCGGTCACGCCCGCTTGGCCGAGAAAACTCAGTTGCGACGACATTGGCTTGACCGGGTTCGTCAGCTTCTTCGTACTGAAGACGAACTCCGCGCCATGCGGTTGCTGCAGCGAGTAGTCCTGCCAGCCCAGCGATCCGACGAAATACTCGCCGACCGGATAGTCCGGGTTGCAGGAAGCGACAATCTGGCCGACGCCGCGACCACGCATGACCTCACCGAGCGCCAGCCCTTGCAGAAAGCCGTCGTCGGGTGCCTTCAGATAGCCGCGCTGCGCGGGCCCCGGCGCCAGGCAGATCGTGCGCACGAGGAACTCGTCGTCGCCCGGCTCCGGGATCTGCTCGCTCGTCCACTCGAAATGCCGCCTGCTGACCAGCTCGCCGGGTTTCGGATAGCCGGCGACGCGCCACTGGCGATTGAGGCCTGCAGCCATCGACTAATGCAAGAGTGTCGCCGGTGCTGACAGGATCAGTAAGTGTCGTAGCCACGCCGGCTGAGATTCGTTTCGCAGGCCTGAAATCGAGCCCAAAGCCTGGACGCCAGCGAATTCGGATCTTTCTGTTCGTCTCGCCATGCGTCCCATGCTTTGCCGAACGTGGCAGCATCCTTCGTCCGGCCGACCCAGTACATGCCGACCAGGTTGTCGCTCTGCAGCGGAACCGCGATTTCCGACTGGTAATCGTGTTGCTTGCCCCATTGCTCGTTGAAGTCGTTCACGATCTCCATGTATTCGTTAAATGAACAGCCTTCATTGAGCTCGAACTGGATGACGTCCATGTAGTCCGCGAGTGCCGGCAATGGCAGCGACATTAGTGCAATCCAGAGTAGCTTTTTCATCATTCTTCCTTCGGTGTTGTCGGGTTATCGATTGGAACCGATCGGTCGAGACAAACCCGATCAGGTGCAACCCAGCATACCCCCGGGGCGCGGCAGTTCTCAACACGATGCCGCCCTTCACTCGCCGGGCAGGACCGAGGCGGTCTCCAGATTGGTCACGTCGGCCGGATCCGGTTGGCCGCTTCGCGCGTATTAACTAGGGTGTCTGGTATATAGAACTTGCGCAGGTGAAGAAGATGTACATCAATTTCTGGTATCCGATCGCGCTTAGCGACGAGGTCAAGAACGACGAACCATTGCAGGTCCAGATCCTGGGGTTGCCATTCGTGGCGTTCCGGGACACCGACGGACATCCGCACGTATTGAGCGATACCTGCGTGCACCGTGGCGGCTCGCTCGGAAAAGGGTGGGTTCGTGACGGCTGCGTCGTTTGCCCGTATCACGGCTGGGCGTTCAGTGGCGATGGCAAGTGCGCGAACATTCCGACGATTGCCGACGATCAGCACGCGCCGCCGCGAGCGAAAGTCGATAGCTACCCGACGCATGAGAAGTACGGAATTCTGTTCGCTTTTCTCGGCGACCTGCCCGAGAACGAGCGTCCTCCGCTATACGAAATTGAAGTTTTTGACGCCGACGGTTGGCGTGCGAACGACATCGTGACGTTCGAGGTCGGCGCTTACTACGAGCGATCCGTCGAGAATGGTCTCGATGCCGCGCACAACGAGTTCGTTCATCCCGCTCAGGGGAGCCCTTCGATCAGGGAGTCTATCCAGCGCGAAGACATCAATGTCGAGGACGAATCGGCCTGGGGCAGTGGCTTCATGATGCTGTACGGCGGTTACGCGAGCCAGGCGACGCGCACGCTCGGCGAAGGCGTCGGCAGCACGCGCGCGGGTTCGTCGCATCATGGCCCGAACACACTGATCACTCGTATTCGCTTCACCGAGGAAAAAGCCTTCGAACAGGTGTTCTTCGAGGCGCCCGTTGACGAGAACCGGACGCGCATCTTTTTCATCAACATGCGTTGCTTCATGCTGGAGCCCGAAAACGATCAGCGGTTGATCGACATCAACATGAATATCGCGCACGAGGACATTCGGATTATCGAGGCGCTGAACCCGGCCCGCACGCCCGATACGACGACGAAGGAAGTGCTGTTGCCTCAGGACAAGCCGGTCGTGCGCTACCGGCAGTTCCTGCAGGAATTCGAGAACCGCGGCTGGCGCATTGACCAGAAGGCGCTACGAGCGCAACGCGGCGACGTGGCTTTCGCGATTCCGTCACCGGCGCGGCGCACGTCGAAGAACTGGGTGCTCGAGGAAGTCCCGCTGATGCCCGCGAGCGAGGAGACGGCGGCCGCTAAGCCACGCGCCGTCTGAGCGACTTCTCGTTTCGGGCTGATCCGGTCCGGAACCCGGCCTGGTCCGCCCCGGTCGTGCGGGATTGGGGACACTCTGCTTTTTTCCGCGCTATTCGGAACGGCTACTGCGGAAGAAAGCAGAGTGTCCCCGGCAATTTTTTCCGGCAATTTATTTCTTCGCTGGCACCGGCGTGCGCTGCTTCGAGTAGGTCTCCCATGTCGCCATGTTCGGTTCCGCCCATTCGGTCGGGGCGTGCAGGTACTTCGGGTAATTCTTCTCGGCGTAGGCGAGTACGTGCGGTGGCAGGTCGTCGGTGCTGTCAAGCGAGAACACATTAGTGATGCCGATGATGCCGCCCGGGCGATTGTCCATCAGCATCCATGGATGCCACGGCGCGACTTTCTGCCATGCGCCGGTGTACGGCACCTTCATCATGTCCGGGTTGTTCAGATCGGACAGTCGTGAGTGCAACTGGAAGTACTCGCTGGTGCGATACCATTCACCGAAGTTTTCGCGCGGCCATTTCTCCGGCGGCAGCGGTGACGGCCAGCGCGTGTTGACCGCGAACGAGCAGACGGCGCGATCGCCGAAGATGTCCCACGGCAGGACGAACGGGAACTCCACGGTCTCGAAGCCCTCTTCTGCGTTGCCGAATTTCTGTTCGAACTTCGGCGCGTAGTGCGAGTTGACCGGGTCGTTATTCGTGTGGAACACCTCGACCGTCTCGCCCGTGAATGGATTCGTCCATTCCTCGAGAATGCGATCTTCTTTCAGGTCGAGGTAGAAGACGACTTCGCGGTGCAGGTTCTGGAACCGGCCGTCCGGCAGCCGACTGACGCGGCTCATGCCGAAGCCCTGGATACGGAACAGCGGCTTGATGACGTCCTGGGTGCCGATCACGGAGTACTGCGTGCCCGCGAAGTAACCGCAGGTCTCGACGCCGTCCTCCAGGCTCGATACGAGTTTGACCCACGCCGTCAGGTTGTCTTCGGGCTTCGTGAAATCGAGGTTCAGGCTTTTTGCGGCGCGTGCGGACGTCGGGGTCAGCGATCCTGCGCCGAGCAGGGCGGAACCGCCCATCAGCGCGCCCAGGCCGAACAACGCCGAACGACGGTCCAACTGCTTTTCGTCCATCACGCGTCGGGTCGGGTCGAAGTTCTCGAACATGGCGGAGTCCCCCAGTTGCTGCGGTCGTTACAACCAATCATGCCATAGGAGCAAAAAGGGGTCAGATCTGAAGATCTGACCCCGATCATGGTTGAATTGAGCGTCTCGCGATTCTTGATCCGAGCGAACGGGGCCAGATCTTTAGATCTGGCCCCGTCAAGAAATCGGGGTCGGATCGATCGATCCGACCCCACAAGGCTCTTATTCGGCGGCGGGGGAGACCGCGGGGGAGCCAAGACTGATGCCGATCGTGTGCGCGTGGACCGTGTTGGTCGAACGCACGTAGCGGCCTGCTGCATGCATCGAATAGGCGACCGTCGAGCCGTCGAGCAGTTCGCCGAGCGTTTCGACGAAGCGGTCGTAGCTGCGGAACAGCTGCACCCGGTCACCCTGCAGAATCGCGTACCGCGTGCGCTTGTTATCGCTGCCGACGATCGTCGGCGCCGCCGGTAACTCGGTCAGGTCGATCACGACGTTGCCGATCTTGATGTGATGGCGCTTGCCGAGATCGGGGTTCTCGAGATCCGGCACGATGCCAGCCGGGCCAATGGTCAGGAATGGCGCGGTCGTGCCGTCGGGCAGCCAGCCGATGCCGAGCTTCGCGCGTGCGGTCGCAATGTCAACGACCGTGCGGCCGGCGAAGTCGGGCGGCGCCGCGCCGAACTCGTTGACGAAGCCGTAGACGATGAGCGGGGTTGCCGGTTCGACGAAGCCGAGGCCGAGCGTCGACGTATCGACCTCATAGTCCGACGGGTCGGCATCCTGCTCGGGCGTCATGCCGGTGCCGGCGAAGTCGAACAGATCGATCGGTCGGCGATCGATGCCACGCAGGTTCATCGTCAGCAGACCCGTCGTTACGCTGTTAGCCATGCCGGACAGGTGCGTAATTTTCAAACGTACGCGGCCTTTGGTCGCATCCATCTTCAGGCCTGGTAAGGCCGGGTCCGATGCAATCGTGCCGAGGATACGCACGCGCTGACCAACCGAGATGTCATCGGTATCGATATCGTCTCGGGGGCGACCCGCTTTCGTCACGATCGTGTCGCGCCCGATCGTCACTTCGACGTTGTCGTTGAAAACGACACTGCCGGACTTCGGCACGATCGTCGCGCCACGGACCATGAGTGTGTCGTTCTCGCGCGCGACGACGTTGCCGATCACGGCGTCATAGTCGTGACCCGGAACGCTGTCGCCTGCCAATACCGTCGCGGCGGTGAATTCGCGCGCCTCGACGTTCAGCGTGCCTTTCGCAACGGTCGGTGTGCCCGCGCCGAGCGCGTTCAGCGCGCGCAGGCCCTCGGACCCGCTGTATTGCGCGCCATCGACCTCGAACTCGGTATCGTCGGTAACGTTGACAGTGAACGGGCCGAAGTCTCCGTCGCGGCGATGCCACGGACGCAGCTTCACGTCGTAACTCATGTCATCGAAATCGACCGACACGAGCGGGCCGCGAATCCGCAGGTCCTTCTCGTCCACCGGGCCGATATCCGCGATGAGGAATGGCGAGGTTGTAACGATCGGCGTACTTTGCGTCGTGTCGACCCGATGCGATGCGTCGAGATCGAAATCGATCTCGAGCAGGGCCGGCAGTCCGCGGCGAACGACGAGGCGATCCTGGTCTTCGAGCCGCACGCGCAGCGTGTATTCGCCCAGCAGGTTGCCGTCCTTGTCCTGGACGACGGCCGGTACGGCTTCGCCGTCGACCTCGACCTGCACGTCGGAATTCGTGTAGTCGATCGTGATCGCGCCACCGACATAGACACCCGACGGCACCTGTGCCGCCGTGAACATCTCGGTCAGGTCGACGTATTGCGTGAAGTCGATCCGCGCGCGATTCGGGAGCGTCTCGACGATCGTCCCGTCTGCACGCTCGAGCGTAATGGAAGTAATGTCGACGGCGTAGGCGGCGAAATCGCCCTCCGCGTCCGTCAATGTGATCAGTGCGGTGCCGGTGTCGTCGCCTCCGCCGAGCGGCGCGGCGTCACCGCCGGAGCCGCCGCCGCAGCCGGTCACAAGACCCGCCGTCAGAAGAAGCAGGAACGCCGACAGTAGCGACTTGCGCACTGTGGGCCGGGTTCGGTATTTCATCGTACTCTCCCTGAGATTTTCGAATGTACATGGCGGATAACGTGCCGCATTCGATTCGGTTGACGTGTGCGACTCATGAAAAAGTGTCAGACGACGAGGAGGCTCTGCGGATCGGCATTGAGCTTTGACATAACCGGCTGCATTACGGAAACACGCATTTCCGAAGAACGACTTCTGCTACTCTCGAATGCGATGATGAAAACAATAAGCAAATCACCGAGTCATTCTCGGAGCGCGATTCGCGATCGCGCAAAGCAAATGGGTTATTCGATCCAGGAGTGTTTCGCGTTCGAAGGGTGTTACTTCATCCTGGATGCGAGTACCAGTGTCGTCATTGCCGGCGCTCAGGATTTCCTGGCATGGGATGACGTCGTGCGGTGGGTACACGAAGCCGGCAGCGCGCCGACGCTGCAGTAACCGGACTCGATCAGAAACTTAGTCGCGCAGCGACGTCAGCCGCCGCGTTTCCCTGCGGTTGAGCCGTCCTGACCAGGTGCGCGCTGCTGCTGCATCCGATCACGCATTTTCTGTTGCTGCTGTGGGCTGATCGAATCCCAGCGTTCGCGCATGCGCTGCCGTTGCTCCGGGGTCGTGTTCTCGAACCGATCACGCATGCGTTGACGTTGTTCGGGTGTCGTATTCTCGAGCATCTTACGCATCCGTTGACGTTGATCGGGAGACATGTTCCTGAGGCGCTCGCGCTGCTCGGGTGTCATGTTTCTCAGACGCTCTCGCTGTTCCGGGGTCATATTCTTCAGGCGTTCGCGTTGCTCTGGCGTCATGTTTTGTAGCTGCTCGCGAGCTTTCTGCCGTTGCTCCGGTGTCATGCTCTCGAAGCGTTTGCGCAACTGCTGCCGTTGTTCGGGTGGCAGTTGCTGGAAGCGCTGGAAATTCTGGCGCAGCTGTTGCTGCTGTTCCGGCGTCATCTCCTGAAAGCGCTGATACTGGTTGCGGACACGTTCCCGCTGCTCCGGGTTGAGTTGCTGCCAGCGTTGCAGCCGCTGCCCGGCCTGCTGGCGTTGTTCCGGTGTCATGCTCGCCCAGCGGCTGGCGCCGGTAGCGAGGCGCTGCCTGCGTTCCACGCTCAGGGAGTTCCAGTTGCCCGAGAATCGATTCAGCGCCTGCTGCTGTTCCTGGCTCAGCTGGTCCCACGCCAGCGCGTGACTATCGGCAAACGCATCGCCGATGGTAAATGCCGTCACGAGCAGCGCAATCGCGCCGAGCGCTCTCCGCCTGCTAGTCCGATCCACTGTCTGTGCTCCTGCCATCAGTTTCATCATCCTCGACGTTGTCCAACAATTCCGGTGGGACGCTGTCGAAAAACTCCTCCCATTCTTCTGTCTCCTCGGCCCAACTGCCGAGGAACTCGATTAGTTCCGCGTCGGGTT
>CAZISL010000252.1:0-4612 GCA_964541975.1 uncultured Chromatiaceae bacterium
TGCGGGGCGGGGCGATTTTTCTCCATGACTGCGTTGCAACTGCTCGACAGCCCGAAGGATGCCTTCGCAGTCGCGCCTTGCCCTGGTGAAAAATTGCCGCCGCCGCTGGCGTGTTTCGGGTGTACTTAGAGCCCAAGGCGGAGTCGCTCCGGAGGCGGCCAGGGACGGCCGCCGGAGGTTTAGCGAGTCGCAAATGCGCCCCGCTCTGGGCGGCGAACTATGACCGCGATTCATAACTCACCAGCGGCGAACCATGACCGCGATTCAGAATTCATCAGCCCCCAAACTCAACTCACACTTTCGGGTAAACGCTCGCCCCTATCCTGACCGGCCAAAAGCGCCGAAGAACTCGAGAACAAAGATCAAGCAACGGGTCGCTGCGCGCGCGATTTGGCATCTCGATACGGATATAT
This sequence comes from uncultured Chromatiaceae bacterium, assembly GCA_964541975.1. Lineage (GTDB taxonomy): Bacteria > Pseudomonadota > Gammaproteobacteria > Steroidobacterales > SMWD01. The sequence goes on from CAZISL010000252.1 coordinate 414, forward strand.
CTCATCCATCGGCAACGTGGTCCCATTCGCCTGCACGAGGCGGCAATGATAACGACGCAACTGCCGCGGCTCCGACACGCCGCACGAGTGCGCGATCATACTGACTTCCTTCTCCATCTGCCGCTGGTAACGTTTGACCCGTTCGGCCTTGTCGGCCGGGACGAGGCCGCGATGCAGACGTTTGTCGTGCGTCGTGATGCCGGTCGGGCAGGTATTCTGATTGCACTTCATCGCCTGGATGCACCCCAACGAGAACATGAAGCCGCGAGCCGTAACGACGAAGTCGGCACCCATGCAAAACGCCGTGGCGACGGCGGACGGAATGATCATCTTGCCGCTCGCGATGACCTTCACGCGATCGCGCATGCCCGTCTCGCCGAGAATGTTGATGACGAGGGGCAGGCTCTCGCGCACGGTCATGCCGACGCAGTCCATCAGTGGCATCGGGGCCGCGCCGGTGCCACCGTCGCCGGAGTCGACCGTGATGAAGTCGGGGCCGGACGTCGGGCCGCGGGATTGCGCTTCCCAACACAGGTCCTGGAGCCAGCCATATGCGCCGATGACCGTCTTGAAGCCAACGGGCTTGCCGGTGATCTCGCGCACGCGATCGATGAAGTCGAGCAGTTCATGGGTGTTGGCGATATCGAGGTGGCGATTGGGGCTGTTCGAATCCTGCCCGACCTGAATGCCGCGGACGGCGGCGATTTCCTCGGTGACCTTGGCGCCCGGCAGCATGCCACCCTTGCCGGGTTTCGCTCCCTGGCTGAGCTTGATCTCGAACATGCGCACCTGCTCGTGCGCAGCGATCTCGCGCAACTTGTCCTCGTCGAGGCTGCCGTCCGCTTTGCATACGCCGTATTTGGCGGTGCCGATCTGGAAGACGATGTCCGCCCCGCCCTCGAGATGGAATGGGGACAAGCCGCCTTCGCCGGTGTTGAGCCAACAACCGGCCATGTGCGCACCGTTCGACAGGGCCCGGATCGCGGGCTCCGAAATCGCACCGAAACTCATGCCGGACACATGGAAGATGCGATCCGTCGTATACGGGTGCCGGCAGGTCGCCTCGCCGACCGTAATCGGTTGCGGGTCGGCGGCGTCCGAGTCGAGCGTGGGCCACGGGCAGTTGACGAAGACCGGCGTGCCGACGCGACCGAGATCGCGAGTCGAACCAAACGCGACGGTATTGTCGAGGCCCTTCGCCGCCCGATACACCCACGAGCGCTCCGCGCGATTGAACGGCATCTCCTCGCGGTCCATCGCGAAAAAGTACTGGCGAAAGAATTCGCCGAGCTCTTCGAAGAAATATCGGAATCGCCCGATGACCGGGTAATTGCGCCGGATCGCATGCGTCGTCTGTGTGATGTCCACGACATACAGGACGACGACCGACAGCACCGCCAGCCCGGCCGCGAATACGAACAGGTAAGCAAATAATCCGAGGACCTGGTTGACGATTTCCATGCGATCGATACTCGCGAATTGAACTACGCCGTTCTTAACATGCGCCTACCGAATTTGCACGACGTTAGCCCGGACCGAGCTCGCAGCAGACGACCGACACTTCCAGCGGATAGTGGTCAGAACCGGTATTGGGACCCCGGCTCACCCGCGTGACGTTGACGGACGGGTCAGAAAGCACGTGATCGATCGGAATCCACAACGGCGCGGCCCAGGTGGGCCACGTGAAGTGAAATCCTGACGGCTGCCGGGCGTCAACGACGCCGGCGCCGCTCAGCAGTTTGTCGAAGTACGGTGAGAACGGCGTGACATTCAGATCGCCGACGATGATCGTCGGCAAAGCCGACGCATTGACCTGCCGCGCGAGGTCGTCCAGTTGGCGATTGCGCCGTGCCGCGCGCTGCGGATTGGTCGGTGAATACAGGTGAACCGCGAATACCTGCAACGGCTTGTTGTCGACGTCGAGAACGACGCGCGCATTCACGGTACCTGGCACACCGAGATCGAGTAACTCGGCTTCGACGAATGGCAGCCGGGAATAAACCATTAACCCCCACGGTTCGCTGCGCCACTCGCCGGTCGCGTATGGATACTCGTCGCGCAGATAGCTCAATGCCGCTGACCAGGCTTCCGTGACCTCGGCGACGACGATGACATCGGGCGATTCAGACTCCAGGTACTCCCGGACCGCGCGATGATCATCGTTACGATAGTTGACGTTGATCGCGACGATATCGACGCCTTTACCCTGCACCGCCGCGACCGACTGGTTCATGACCAGCGGCGTCAGGTAAGGCACGACGTACCATGCATTCGGGACCGCCAGCATCAGCGTGACCGCCATCAGCACCCAGCGGCCGGAATGCAGAAAGATCAGCACCAGCAATGCCTGCGTCAACAGGAAATAGAATCGAAAATGCGAAAACAGCTCGGCGAACCAGTGGGCACGGCTAAACAGCGAGATCACCGTTGCCAGGCTCACGGCAAGGAACACCAGTCGAATGAGCCGGCTGAAAAATCGCCGCTCGACGTGATGGGTCACCATGGGTATCGGAATCCCAAAGCCGCTACCCCTGTGCGGTTACTTTCGGTAAGGTTGTTCCAGGGAACACGAGCATGACGATAGTTGCCTCAAAAAATTTGTCCGGTACGGCAATGGTGAAGTTACGCCGCCTGATCGGCGCGGCGCTGCTGACCATCGCGCTGTCGGTGACCGGATGTGGCCAGGGGTCCTCGGGGTCGGCCGAAGCGCCGGCGCAACCAGATCGCGAGCCGACCGAACCGGACGAGATTGCAAAGCAGGTCGTCGCCGGTTTTTTATCCGTACCGGTCTCCGAGATTACACTAGTTTCCACTGAGGCCAAGGATTTTGGTGACCCCAGCCTTGGCTGCCCGGAACCCGGAATGGCCTATCCGCAGGTCATCACACCCGGACATCGCGTGATCCTCGAAGCGGACGGACGACGCTTCGACGTGCGCGTATCCGGCCAGCATGGCCGCATCTGCCGCAAGCCCGGGCGGACGGGTCCGTCACGCGATTCCGACGGTGACCGACCCGAAAACTCTTCGCCGGTGACGTCACAGATCGACCAGGCGCGCACGAACCTCGCTGCGAGGCTCGACCTCGACGCGAGCGACATTCGCGTGACCGACGTCAGACCCTACGAGCCTGGAATCGCCAGCCCTGGCTGTCGGCCGGACTGCGGGACAAGCGCCGAAGATTGCGGGTACCTGATCGGCCTCTTCTTCGACGGACGTCGTTACGAATACCACAGCCACGGCGGACGCACCGAACCCTGCCCCGGCCTGTCAGCGATTTGACGCTCGGCGGCGCGCCTTGCGGAACTTGCGCGCCGTGACCTTTCTCCAGAAACGCCTGACCGGACGCGCGACACGCTCAACCAGCGTTGGGTTGTAATAGCGAAAGTCTTCCTCGCTGATCTCGTCATACCGTGCCAGGTACTTGTGCTTGACCCAGGCATTCAGATCGATCTGACACGCCTGGCGAAAGATCCACGTGCGCAAGACACCCGCCCCGTCCAATCGCAGTACCGCCGAACCGAAGTCGATCAGGTATGGCATGCCGCCCGGGGTGACGAGAACATTATCCTTTCGCTTCATATCCGAATGCGCGACGCCGGCCCGGTGGATACCCTTCAGCGTTGCGAGCAACGCGGCGAAGAATCTGTCTCGATCCGGCAATTCGCTTGCCGAAAGCCGGAGGGGATGGCCTTCGATGAATTCGAGCAGCAGTCGATCGTCATGCAGGCCGAAACAGCGCGGCACGCCTTCGATGCCGTCCAGCTGCTGGTACACGCGGTACTCGCGACGAATCATCCAGCGTCGAAATGCGCGGACGATGGTCGAACCCATCGCCTCCTTGACGATCAGATAGTCGGAGCCGGGGTATTCCGGCCCGGCCGGAACCTTGTAGACGACGCCCTGGTAACCGCTGCTGAGCAACTCGCCATGTTCTAGACGAACCATTGGATATAGTGGGTCACTCGCCGGCGAACCAGGGCAGCCAGCCGAGCTTCCATTCGATGTACAGCAGGCACAAGAGTGTGTACACAACAATGATGAGCTCGTAGTTCTCCTGCCAGCTGGTGCAAAACGACCAGCTGCCGCCGCTGCGAATGACCAGGCTGCGCGGCACGACCGCGGGCACCGAGGCGCTCCATTCGCGCCACGCCTCACCGAAGATGCTGTTCAACTTGCGGTCCTCGTACTCGATCGCCGCC